>JAFDFH010000219.1 GCA_019309945.1 Deltaproteobacteria bacterium | reverse complement strand
GAGCCACTTTTGATGCCATGCATCGGTTTCTGGATGAGGATCCCTGGGAAAGGCCTCGTATATTAAAAAGATACATAAAAAAAACGCTTTGTTCGGCGGTTATCAGAGGTCAAAATTTAGTTGGATACCGTAACTATGCGGATGATGTCGTAAACGCCTTTATCGACAAATCTTGCGAAGTTGGAATTGATATATTTAAAGTCCTGGACGCGCTCAATGATTTTAGAAATCTTGAGACCTGTGCCAGGCGAATAAAAGAAAACGGTAAACACTTCGAGGGAACCATATGTTATTCACTCACCGATCGTCATATCGGCGGAGATGTTTATAATTTCGAGTACTATATCTCGAAATGCAAAGAATTAGAAGATATGGGCTCCGATACGATTTGTATCAAAGATATGGGGGGGATAGCAGCCCCCTATGATATTTATGAACTTGTCTGTCGCTTAAAGAAACCTGTTTTGCGCCTTTTGCATTGAGAAACAGCTTACCTGCCGTGGAACCTCTGGTTGTTGCTTTGGAGAATACCCCCAGGGACCCGGGACTTGATTTTGAGAAACTGATAAAAATTAATAAATACATGGAGGGTATTGCGAGAAAATATACAGACTATTTGTCCGATAGAACGGTCTCTCTAATCGATATCGGCGTTCTTGAGCACCAAATACCTGGAGGAATGATTTCGAACCTTATTTCTCAGCTAAAAGAAGCAAAATTGCTGCGTTGTTTTTCCAAAGATCTTGTTGAGTTTTTCAAAGAAGTCCCGAATACGCGTAGAGAGTTGGGCACCCCCCCACTGGTAACCCCTTTGTCTCAAATTGTAGGTGTTCAGGCCGTGTTTAATGTTGTTTTTGGTAGATATAAGACGATTACCAACCAGGTCCGGGATATTGTTCTGGGTCGATATGGTCGAACACCAACACCGATTGATTCAGCGGTTCATGAGAAAATAAAGAAAAGGTCGAAAGGAAAGTTGAATCAAATTACCGGCAGGCCGGCAGACCATCTTTCGGCTGAACTCGATATGGTACGAAAAGAAACAGAGGGGCTTGCGCGAAATGAAGAAGATGTTTTGACCTGCGCATTGTTTCCTTTAACAGGCAAAGAGTTTCTCGAAAGAAAATACCGGTAAGCGGCCCCCGGTTTTTGTTCCACTGCTTAGCTTGGAATCCGCTGCCTATTTTCATACCCGATGTAAACCAAAACGGTTTAAAGATCTTCGGGTGAAAAATTCTTGGTATGGGTAATAGAATTGATGCAAATACAAATAGTTAGGCCCCTAACCCGGATATTGCACCGGCCCCACAACGTCGTTGTACCAATCCAGGATCTCCTCACCCGTCATAAATATAACATCATCATGTTGTTTCATATATTCAAAAAGCTTCTCAAGATATTTAATTCTGTGAGCCGCCCCTGATACGTAGGGGTGTACTGCAATCCCCATGATCCTGGAACTCTCCGCCCCCTCGTCATAAAGTTGGTCAAAGGCCAGACAACCTCTTTTGTAGATCTCATCTGAACTGTGCTGCTGAACGATATAGATCAGAATATCATTGAGCTCAACGGTGTAGGGCACAGTAACGAGCTGCCCCTTTTTCACATGCATAGGATAGGGCTGGTCGTCATTTACCCAATCCGCCAGATACTCTATCCCTTCTTCTGCAAGGATGTCGGGAGTGTCAAACGTTTCATGCAGGCCCGGGCCCATCCAGCCCCTTGGCGCTTTTCCCGTAAAGTTCTGAATTGTCTCGCGGGTCTTGCGAATGACGGCGCGCTGATCTTTTTCCAGGAAAAGAGCCCGCTGCTCATACCCATGGGCCAGGATCTCCCAATCACTGTCCAGCATGGATTGAACCATTTCAGGATGCACATTACATACCGGCGCATTCAGGCTGACTGTTGCACGAATGCCATGTTTGTTAAGCACCTTCTTTATCCGCCAAAAACCGACACGAAGGCCGTAATCAAACCAACTGAAGTTGGGAATGTCTGGAGGGGGTGTCTGGGCTCCTTGGGGTGCCGGAAGATAGGATCTGGCCATAACCGAATTGATATCCCATTTTTCGATATTCAGTATGAACCAGACGCCAAGCCTGGCCCCGCCAGGGAGTTTGACCGAGGGGCGATGGAAGGGTGAAGAATAGTCCACTCTGTTCTTTCTCATATCTTTTATCATTGTGCCGACTCCTTTTATTGTGATGTTCAGCTTAGCTGGTGATGCTGCGTTCCTAAGGAATGATTAACGACTTATAATGCCATATGTTCTAAATAATCTGAACAAAAAGTAACCGCCTGGATTGGGAATTTCCCAATTGCAGTTTCATCAGAAAGGACCAAACCCAAAAAACCACTTTCCATTAAAAAACCCAAATGAGCCACTTCGGAGCGAGAAGGGGTTGTTAGATTAACCATATTCTCTAAAACCTGACCGGCAATTAATGCTGGTTTATTCATCGATGCCATTTGATCAATAAATTTCTTTTCATATGTAAACAGATCATAAATCGACTCTCCAACACCCAGGTCGCCACGACATAGCCATAAGATATCTGAAACATCTGCAATCTCTTTTAATGACTCAAATGCTTTTTTACGTTCTATTTTGGCCGCGATTGACCGCCCATTGACGATCTTCTTGAAAAGCCATAATTCTTCTGCAGATTGAAGATATGAGATAGCATAGCCGACATATTTCAATTGTTTTGTTTGTTCGATGAAAGCCTGGTCACGTGGAGATACTTTAATTAGCTCAGGTGAACACTTTTTCATCACAAAGCTTTTAAAAGAACTTAATTCGCCAAAAGTTACAGCTTCAGCAGTAAAATAGCCATTACCTTGCTCCATAACTGACAATTCAATTCTACCATCGTTTAATAAAAGTAAATCTCCTTCTTCAACAATCTCGAATACAGCCTCATGGGGTAAGGGAATTTCTTTTGCAGTTTGGCGGCCTCCATTTCTAAAGGTTACAATATCCCCCCTTTGAAGAATTAATGTTTTCGTTAACTTGCCGATACGCATTTTACTTCCCTGGAGATCGAACCAGACAGGCATCGCATCGCCTTGTACCTGGAATGCACGTTCAAGCGCTACTAACCAGCGTGACAATTCTTCCTGAGTGATATGTGAACAATTGAGTCTAAACCCAGTGGTCCCTGCTTGAATAAGATCATGTATTTTATTTTTTACCGAAGGACCCAGAGTTGATATTATCTGATATTGTTTTTTTCTAATGTTCATTTAATCTTCCATTGTTGCTTAAAAAATATCCCGAACCCTTTAATTTGGCCGGGACAATAGGATTTAAACCTATAACTTAATTGTTTCTTTTAACACTAATCTGGCAAATGGTTTTGGAAATAATGTCCCCCATTCTATATAGAACCCTAATTGAGCGAAAGTCGAGGCTGTCCCAGCTTCAAGGCGTCCAAGGGCGAAGCCGTAGTCATTTACTGCGAGTCCTTGGCAACACAGAAGATGGGACAGTATCGGCTTTCCCGAAGGGTAAACAAAATGGGGAAATTTTTCTTAACATTATATCTCATCTATGGAAGATATATGAAATTTCGGTAAAAATGAAAATAGACAATTAATTTAAATGCTTACTATCTCTCTCCATTTTGTTTACGATCAATTAGGGTAGAATAAAACAGCGCCTTCAAAAGAGTACTATTTGTCGATCTGTTTTTTACGTCTGTAAACAAATTCGTCTCCCCACACCAAAAGCTTCTTTAAAAAATCAGGGGAATGGATAGCGAACCAGCGCACGGAATTGTGAAACAGGTTCATTGGTTTGTTCCATGGACAGACTGCCATACAGCGCCCGCCGCAGCTGCCCCATTTTTTTCGGTTCATGCCCCAAAAAATGATGCACTTTTCTGCATTTATCCACCATTTTTTGAAACCCGGATTGTTATGGACAGGGTTGGGCATTTGATCACTTGGCGCCCCCTTGGGAACTGCACCCGGCGGACAGTATTTGGCACAGCTTTCACAAGCCATGCAAAATTCGTGAGTACCGAATGAAATGGGTTTATCCTTAAGTAACGGCAAATCCGTAGTAACCGCTTTTAGGCGCATGTTGTTCCCATATTCTGGAGAAAGCACCCTTCCGGTTCGACAGAATTCTCCGATGCCCGCGTCCAAGGCAATCGGCACCATGGTCAGCTCGGGTTCGCCAGATCCCCGGGTCTCTCGGTACATGGCATCATACCCCAAGCCTCGTATAAAATCGGTCAGTTGAGTGGTGATAATCTTGAGGCGGGAATAGGAATCGCCCGAGGAGGCCTCGGAAAAATAAGACGGTGCCAGATTGAGTAAACTGGGCTTGTGTTGCAAGGCGCAAATGATGGCATATTTGTGAGAGATTTTGCCTCCCTGGTATACCCAGCGTTGATCCAGTTCGGTAATACGTACGATATCGGCCCCAAACATTAAGCCCACTTTTTTAATTAGCCTGGATATTATAGCCTCGTCTTTTACTTCCAGGCGACCCTCAAGCGGGGTTATCGGAAATGGCTCGGGCTCATAGTCGCCGCAGGCTCTGGTAACTGCCTGGGAAATGGACCGGGCAATACGGTCTTCTTCCTCCAGTTCTTCGTACTCAGGCGCAATGAGGTGACGGTCATAACCGGTCTGGGCTTTAAACTTTTTTCGAAGCTCTTCACCGTAGGTGTTACCTGGCCGCAATGCCAAAAAGGCCATGCGCGTTTTTTCAAACCGCTCGACAGGTCCAGTGATGTATCTTTGGTACGTGGGCTGCTCAACTTCCTTTACCCCCAAAAACTTCCTGAATCTCTCCTGGGCCCTCAGTCTCTTTTCGTACGGCAAAAGTGCCTTCTCGAGTCTTTCCATCTCTGTCATCTTGATTTTCCTTGTTTTTTAAGTGTATGCGCGGAACCGCCTCCAGTTTTTTACTTTAGAATATGGTTTTCGCAGATAGCTAAGGCGAATATCCGTTATTGAAATTTTGCCGACAATCGAAAATATGACTCACGGGTATAAGGTGGCAGCAACTGTTGAAGAAAATCCAAGTCTTTAGAGGATTAGCAATTTTGCATAATTTCCCTCTAAAGCAATCAGCAAACCATCAGTCGATATCAGTTTGTAAAAGCAAACGACCATACCCATCGAGTTGATCTTCGATACCGTGGCGCCGCAACGCGTACCAATAACTCGCGGCATTGGTCGACACGACGGGACGTCCTAAGGAATGTTCCAGAACTGAAATCAGGCTGACCATCGGTAATGCACCGCCAAGATGCAGAAACGTATCCACGTCATCGTGATCGAGTCGGTGAAAAGCGTCCAGTATTTGTTCATTGGATGTCTTGATGATATTTTCTGATTTTTTGATAT
>JAFDFH010000218.1 GCA_019309945.1 Deltaproteobacteria bacterium | reverse complement strand
TTCCATGGGCGCTTACTTGATAGCACTTATCTGCACCGGCAAACGTTGAAACCATCAATTCAGGCTTCGCTTTCAAATGAGTTGACGGTATGATGACAGGTTTGTTACAACCTAACCGTTCACGGCTTGAAACTTGAAATTGGAAAGTAGAAATTGGGGCAACCGGTAGCCCCGCTGCGCCATCCGGTAATTTTTTTCAATACGGCCAAAACTTGCCGTTAAGGGTGCTGATAAAATCTTTAGAAAATAAACCCTTGAATCCTTGACCCCTGGAATCCTGGAACCCTCTTCTCCAACTAAATTGGAGAAGATCTCAATAATTTTATGGTATACGACCCCTATTCCATAGGATCCCGGTTTTACGACCGGATCATTGAACCTTTCCTGAATCCGTTGAAACGGTTAACGACAAAAATTCTCGGGGAGAAATTCACTCAGGTGCCTGGTGCACATGTCCTGGAAGTGGCATGCGGGACGGGAACGCAATCCCATCTCCTGGCCCGGGAAGGCATTCGCGTTGTCGCTTTGGATAAGTCCTACAGTATGATCAAACAAACTCAGAAAAAGGAGATTATAGGCGGTGTCGGTCGGGTTGCTTCCATCCGCGCGGACGCAGCGCATTTGCCTTTTTCTTCCGCAGTGTTTGATGCCGTGGTTTTCCAGCTTGCCCTGCATGAAATGAAAAATAAGATCAGAGAACACAGCGCCAGGGAAATAAAGCGGGTTGCCAAAGAAAACGCGATTTTTATAATGGCCGATTTTGTTCACGCGCAAGGATTTACGGCTTCAAAATACATCTTGTCCATAGTGGAATTAATGGCCGGAAAGGAGCATTTCTGTAATGGCAGGGAATTTATACGGCAAGGGGGTCTGTTGAAGTTTCTGGACAAATTCGGACTTCAGACGGAAGCAACCTACCCGTTTTTCGATGGCAATATTCACCTGGCCGTGGCCCGCAATAAACGCGGAGAAATTTAAAAAGTGAAAATTTTACTCATCTATCCCTACTTTCTAGATGAGAGGATTCAGGTGCAAGACATCAGCGCCGTGCCCATTGGTGTTTATTATGTGGGCGCGCTGTTAAAGCAAAATCATTACGATGTTGAAATTCTGAACTGGTACAATATCAATAAAACACCCCTTAAAATCAAAGAAATTCTCCTAGCGCAAAGACCGGATGTGATCGGCTTTTCCATTATGCATGCCAATCGCTGGGGCGGAATCGAAATTGCCCGGATTGCAAAACAGATTGACCCGGAGGTTAAAATCGTTTTCGGGGGTATCGGCGCGACATTTTTATGGAAACATTTATTGAAGCATTTTAAAGTGATTGATTACGTCGTTATTGGGGAGGGTGAATATACCTTTTTAAACTTGTTAAATTGTCTTAAAAAAAAAGATGATGACGATATCAACAATGTCAAAGGAATCGCCTTTAAAAAAGGAAGTGACTACATTAAAACCGAGTCTTCCGAATTCATTCAAGATATCGACAATCTGCCCGTTCCTGCAAAATATTTTGAGTACCAGCATGTGGCTTTGAGTCGCGGATGTCCCGAAAGATGTACGTTTTGTGGATCACCTCAATTTTGGGGCCCTAAGGTCCGGTTGCACTCCCCGGAATATTTCGTCGATCAACTGGAAATGCTTTATCAAAAAGGCATTCGCTTTTTTTATTTTTCGGATGACACGTTTATGCTCCAAAAGAAACGGGTCATCGCTATTTGCAAAAAGATTCTAAAAAGAAACCTCAACATCGTCTGGGTGGCGATTTCGAGCGTCAAATATGTCACTGCAGAGATTCTTGCCTGGATGCGAAAAGCGGGTTGCATCCAGATCAGTTACGGCGTCGAAAGTGGTTCCGAGAAAATCAGAAATCGTTTGAACAAAAATATTAAGACCGATCAAATCAAAAAAGCCTTCGCCCTTACAACCCGATACGGAATTCTGGCACGCGCTTATTTTATTTACGGGTCCGCTGGAGAAAACTGGTCCACAATTAAAGAAACCTTAGACCTAATCTATGCGATAAAGCCTTTGAGCGTCATTTTTTACATTCTCGATATTTTTCCGGGAACCGCACTCTATTCCGATTTTTTGAAAAGACAAAATAGCACGGATGATATCTGGTTAGAGCGAATTGAAGATATGATGTATTGTGAAAGTGATCCAAAGTTGCCGCCTGAGTTAATATTGGCCTTCGGTAAAAAATTGCGAACATCCTATTATGAAAATCTGCCCCGATTCGCAGAAGTGATCGAACTGATTGATAAAAAGGAATTTTACGAAATGCATTCCGATTTCCTATCAAGGATCGGAATGACATTCAGCCATGGTGATTATGCCGGCATTGAAGCGATTCCAGAAAAAGAAAAAATTGCCGAGGGGTTATTTAAGAAAGCATTGGATTATTACCCGGATCATCGTGCTTACCTGGGATGGGCTACAATCAAACAGATAAATCAAGTATATCGTGCGTCGATCAGGATACTCACGGAAGGAATGGAATATTTCCCTGACAGTGAACCCCTCAATTTATGTCAGGGAATAAACTATATGAACTGCGGCGAATTTAGCAAAGCACTTTCCTTTTTCCTCAAATTCAAAGATTCCAAAGAAGCGGTTTACTATATTGCCGAGTGTTATAAAGCTTTAGGCGATGTTGAAAACGCTTCGGCCTTTCTTAAAAAATACCGATCTTCGCAGTGAGTTCAATAAAAAATGGGTAACTTCTTAATATGTTCCGGTAGACCCGCTGCGCCATCCGGTAATTTTTTTCAATACGGCCAAAACTTGCCGTTAAGGGCGCCTAACAGTTGCCCGCTTTGAAAAAAAATACCGGATGACTCCGCTGGTAGGTTTAAGCATAAGTTTTTGAGAAGTTACCAAAAAAGTTCAGAACACCGTGGGCTATCAGATAATACGATCAGAAACAGTACAAAAGCATAAAGCCCAAATTTCTAATTTCTAATTTCAACGTTCCGTAAACGGTTACATAACATTAACAAACAGGTAATGCTCCCGGCGCTTTTTAAGAAACCCGTATAAACAAGGAGACAAATCATGTTAATCGTAATGGATAAAAAGGCAACACCCCAAGAAATTGAGGCCGTGGTGACTGCCATCGAATCAAAGGGATACACCGCTCGTTCCATTCCGGGAGGAGAGAGAGTATCGATTGGTGTTTTAAACAACGAAGGCCCGGTTGATGCCTCACTGTTTATGGGGTTGCCGGGGGTCAAGGACGCAATCCCGGTCACACGACCTTACAAACTGGTAAGTCGTGAGGTTCATCCGGAAGACACCATTGTTGACGTAGGGGGCATATCCATCGGGAATGGACATCTAACGATTATAGCCGGTCCCTGTGCCATAGAGAGCGAAGCTCAAGCATTGACCATTGCCAAACATGTCCGGCACGCCGGTGCCCAGCTATTCCGAGGCGGGGCCTTTAAACCGCGAACCTCGCCTTACTCCTTCCAGGGCCTGGGCGAAGAAGGACTGAAAATCCTAGCACAGGTTCGTGAAACCACCGGTATGCCTGTCGTCACCGAGGTAATGGATTTTGAGACCTTCGATCTGGTCGAAGAATACGCTGATATCATTCAAATCGGGACACGCAATATGCAAAATTTTAGCCTGCTGCGTCGCGCCGGACGGTCACACAAACCAATTCTTCTCAAGCGCGGTATGGCGGCAACCATAGAGGAATGGTTAATGGCAGCGGAATACATTCTGGAAGGGGGCAATGCTCAGGTGATTTTATGCGAAAGAGGCGTTCGAACCTTTGTCCATCATAGTCGCAACACACTTGACCTTTCGGCTGTTCCAGTAGTGCTGAAAGAAAGCCATCTCCCTATTATCGTCGATCCCAGCCATGCCGCAGGGCGTCGGGACCAAGTGATCCCATTGAGCCGCGCAAGCATTGCCGTTGCAGCTCACGGGTTAATGGTGGAAGTGCATCATGACCCCGGAAATGCACTCAGTGACGGTGCGCAATCCCTTTATCCTCAACAGTTTGAGGAACTCTGCGACCAGATTAAGAAAATTTTTAATATATTAGGAAACAATGTCGATCGCTGCGAAGCGCCGATATCAATCGCTGAATAGCCGGCCTGAAAAATCGTTAGCGCAACTCGAAGCGCTCCTGGTCCAAGGGCCGAATCCGATATATTTTTTCGAAATCCTTATCACGGTGCAGCAGGACAGCACCGTACTCAAGAGCAATCTGGGCGATGCAACAATCCACCGGGCTGTTGATGGTGACTCCTTTGCGCCTTAATTCAAAATAAATCATAGCAGCCTCCCGCCAGGTATTTTCAGAAGCTTCGAGGTAATACTGGGTCGACAAGTAATCTTCGAGTAACTCCCATTCTTTCAGATCTTTTGCACCCTGGAGAAGCTCAAGTTGATTAAATCTGCTAAGCGCATAGTTTTCAGAAGCGATCCTTTCTTGAAAGGCTTTTACGACGTGCCCGGTTTTATCTTTGAAAATTTCGATCCAAACCGATGTGTCAACCAGAATCATCCTCTTAACTTCCTTAGCGTTTTATGATCATAATTTTTATGGAACTTGATGGAACCGGCTAATTCTGACAAATTCTTCCGCTTTTTAAGCCGGACGTATTCCCTGAGGGCCTCGTGAATCAGATCTTTTTTCGTTTTGGCATTGCTGACTGCAAAGGCCTCATTCAGTAAATGATCATCAATTACAATATTGGTTCGCATAATAGCCTCCTAATGTGTATTTCATACACATATTACACATTCCATACACATTATCAATGTTTATTTCCGGAAGATAAGGTTCAGAGCGTATTTGTGAGGAGGGGCATAAACTTTCGATTGGCCTTTGGAAACGGGTATTGATCAAGTTCGTGCAATTTGACCCATCGATAATCCACGGGGCCGTTTAACCTCAC
>JAFDFH010000217.1 GCA_019309945.1 Deltaproteobacteria bacterium | reverse complement strand
GTAAAATTGGAAATATGGGGTATACGGATCACCGCAAGGGCCGGCGTTGAATCGTCTTTCGGGACGACTCTTTGGGGACTTTCAATTACCACCGAATCTTCAGCCTCAATCGTGAAATGGGTATACCATGGAATTACGCCACAGCCTTTTTTGCCCGTCTTTTTTTCAATCCAGGCAACACCGTCCTCAAACAGTTTTATATCACCCCTAAAGCGATTGATGATAAAACCGGATACCAGGTCGCGATGTTTTTGAGTCATACATTCCAGCGATCCAATAATCTGTGCAAAAACTCCCCCTCTATGAATGTCGGCTACCAGTAAGACCGGTGCTTGCGCGTATTCAGCCATGCGAAAGTTGACGATATCGTGTTCCATGAGGTTGACTTCGACGCAGGATCCGGCCCCTTCCATGATAATGAGATCGTGATCGGCCCGCAGTCGATTCAAGGCTGCGCAAGCCGATGAAAACAGGTGTTCTTTTTTTGTGTGGTATTCAACGGCCGAGGTATTTGCGATCGCCTTCCCGAGAAGTACGACCTGACATCCGACATCACTGGTGGGCTTTAACAGGATCGGGTTCATATCGACGTGGGGAGGAATTCGAGCCGCTTCGGCCTGAACGATCTGGGCGCGTCCCATCTCCAATCCTTCAGGCGTAATTCCTGAATTGTTAGACATATTTTGGGATTTATAGGGCGCGACGTTGATTCCCCTATTTGCAAAATAACGGCAGAGGGCCGTGGTGACGATACTTTTTCCCACTTCAGAACCTGTGCCTAATATTGCAATGCAAGGCGCTGGCTGGTTTACTTTTCTATTTTTCAATTCCTCTTCGGGCTCCTATCCCTTTCTGAAAATAATGTTTGATTTTCTTCATCTCGGTCACGAGGTCTGCTCTTGCAATGATTCGGGGATTTGCATTGCGTCCGGTGATAACGAGTTCTAAGTGATCCGGTTTGCCATCGATGATTTCAAGGATGTCCTCAACTTCGAAAAGCTTTCGATTGACGGCCACGGTTGCTTCTTCCAGTATAACCATATCATGCTCGCCGGCGTCCATAATCGCTTTTACCCGCTTAAGCCCTTTGCGGGCGGCTTCGATATCCTCCGGCGGCGGCGGGTCTTGACGAAAGCGTCCATGACCAAACTGCTCGACCGTGATCAGATCGGAAAACCGTTTTAGAGATTTAACTTCGCTGTAGTCTCCCCTTTTAATAAATTGGGCGATAAAAGTTTTCAGGCCGGCTCCTGCCGCCCGAATAGAAAGACCTATCGCAGCAGTTGTTTTGCCCTTCCCATCACCTGTATAAACCTGCACATAACCTTTCATTTCATTTTTCGATTCCAATTCTACCCCGTACCCCATTATAGTAATAATGTTTGATCCGTTTCATTTCCGTAACCAGATCCGCTTTTGCAATGACTTTAGCGGTTGCCCCCCGTCCGGTGATAACCATTTCCATACCAATGGGTTTTGCATCGATGATGTCCAAAAGGTCCTGTTCCGTAAAAAGTCCTTTCCATACCGCGATATTGGCTTCTTCCAGGATGATCACATCGTATTCTCCGGCGGCCATAACGGCTTTTATCTTTTCAAGTCCCTTTTGGGCGGCTTCGACATCTTCGGGTAAAGGCTTGCCCTGGCGAAAGCGGGGGCGCCCAAACTGTTCTATGGTGATATGATCGCTAAGTTTTTTGAGTGTTTTTATTTCACTGTATTCACCCATTTTAAGAAATTGAGCGATGAAGACTTTTAGCCCCGCCCCGATGGCACGAATGGCCAGACCAAGGGCCGCGGTGGTTTTTCCTTTGCCATCGCCGGTATAGACCTGGACGTAGCCCTGAGAATAACTTTTCATATTAATACTTTTTCTGTTCGCAGGTGATTACAGGAGAGCGCCCGCCTCATCCCGGTACTATTTTTCGATACCGATTCTTGCTCTTTGCCCCTGATCAAAATAATGTTTTATTTTTTTCATTTCGGTAACGAGATCTGCTCTTGCAATAATTTTAGGATCCGCATTTCGCCCGGTAATGACCATTTCCACGTTGTCAGGTTTTATATCGATAAGGTCCAATAGATCTTGAACCGACAGAAATCCGCGCTTTACGGCAATATTTGCTTCTTCCAGTATGACGACGTCATACTCCCCTGAGACAATACATGATGCAACACATTCGAGACCGAGGTGGGCCTTTTCAATACATTCAGGTGGTGGATCCCCGACAATAAAATGGCCGCGTCCAAACTGGGCAACGGTGATCAGGTCGGAGAACCGCTTGAGCGATTTTATTTCACTGTACTCGCCCCGTTTGATAAATTGGGCAATCAGAACTCTCAGGCCGGCGCCGGCCGCTCTTATAGAAAGACCTATCGCGGCCGTGGTTTTCCCTTTCCCATCGCCTGTATAAACTTGTATATAGCCCTTCACGATATTTACTGCTCCTGTTCATCGATAGAGTATTTAGAGGCATAACCTCTGGGTGTGATCATAAAATCAAGGTATTCAATTGAGGCGCTACTTCCGTTTCCGGCTACAAGAGATCCTGGTCGCAATATCAGCATTTGGGAGGTGAGGTCAACAAGTATATCATCGATGAAAACACCCGGATTATTTTGATTGAGTTCCATAACCGGGTTCCGTGAAGACATATCAAAAATCCGGTGGGGTCCATATGACGAAGGTCGAATTTTACACGCACTAAGGTTTGACTTCGACATGTGATTGCCCGGCAAGCCAGCAGTAATTTTTTCAGCCAGGTTTGCACCCCTATATGTCAGGGCCAAACAGCGAGTTTGTAATTTTTACGCTGGGTTTGGCATTTCTTGTTTCGAATCTTGGGTTTCAATTAAGGGCCTATTGGGTAAACAATTCATAGAGGCGGGGGAATTGTTTGTCTTTATCTGAGACGATCGGTTTTTTTATCGGCCAATCGATTGCGATATCAGGATCAGACCAGATGATTCCGCCTTCATCATCCGGCGTGTAAAAATCCGTGCATTTATATAGAAAATGGGCGGTTTCACTCAGCACGCAAAAACCATGTGCAAATCCCTCCGGGATAAATAGCTGACGTTTATTCTGATCCGACAGGTGAATTCCTTCCCATCGTCCGAACGTGTCTGAACCTGGCCGAATATCAACAGCCACGTCAAATACCTCTCCAGCGATGGCTTGAACCAGTTTTGCCTGGGGGTGCTGATTTTGAAAATGAAGCCCTCGTAACGTCCCTTTTACCGAAAAAGAAAGGTTGTCCTGGACAAAAGTACGGGCAATCCCGTATTCGGCGTATCTGTTTTGATTAAAGGTTTCCAAAAAAAACCCGCGATTATCACTGAAGATATCCGGTTCGATGATAAGTACCCCCTTGAGGGAGGTTGTTTTAATAATCATAATAATATTACGTCCTGTTTTTCATGCTCTCAGACCAAGTCGGGTTGATTGGCGACAGGTTGGCGGAGGATGAACCTGTTTTTGCTATTTTCTGTACCCATGAACAAATTCCTTGTCGTAAAGCTTTGATTTGTGTGTCAATCCGCCTGGACTCATATCCAGAACCTTTCCAACTATAATAAGGGCGTGGTGTGTGATCTTTTCCCTTTTAACCACCATTTCAAGCTCGTCAAGGCGGGCAAATACGATCTTTTATTCGGGTTGGCTGACTCGGTTTATCCTTTCATTCCGGTAGTCGCGGCATGCATGCACAAAATGCTCGGCGGTTTCCGGCCGGCTTCCGAAATGAAGATGAATGTAGCTGCCAAGGCAGCGGGCAAGCTCGAAACCTTCGGTTGTTTTTTCCAGCCCGGCCCTGCCGGCTACCTCGTAAACGGGTTCAATACCTTCCGGGAGTGTCGTTAGTTCCGAATAGTGAAATTCATGTCCACGGACGGTGAGGCCCCGTTTCCCGATAACCGTATCTTTACATAGCGTAATTTCCCGGTAACCGAGTGCCTTTCGACGAGACAACATTTTTGTCGCAAAAGGGAAACACCCGGTCATGGGATAATTGTTTCCATTATGATCACAGATTTCGCGGCAAAGATACATGAACCCGCCACATTCACCGTAAATTGGAAGCCCCTCAATGCTTTTTTGCCGGATTTGGGTCCGCAGGGTGATGTTCTGTGCAAGTTTTTCGGCAAAAAGCTCGGGATAACCCCCGCCAAAATAGAGACCATCCAGATCTTCCGGCAATTTATTTTCCAGAACAGGCGAAAAATAGATCAGTTCGGCGCCACACGCCGCTAAGATATCCAGATTATCCTGATAATAGAAACAGAACGCATTGTCCCTTGCCACCCCAATTTTGACCAAGGGTTCCCGGTTACGAACACCGGTATGGGGCTGATCTTCCCCCATCTGTATGTCCGGCAGACGGCTCATGAGCCAATCGATATCCATCGCATTTTCGATTGTTTTAGACAATCGGTCGATGCTTGCATCTGATAAAGGATGATCCTGCCGGGTGACGAGACCCAGATGCCTTTCGGGGATCGTGATCTCCTTGTCATGGATGATGCCGCCTAAACACGGCATTTGGACGTAACCCGGGAGAGCCTCTTGCAGATAGTCCAGGTGCCGGCTACTTCCGACATTATTAAATAGAACACCGGCAAAGGTCAGGTCTTTATCAAACTGTTCAAAACCCTGAATCAGTGCCGCCGCGCTTCTAGCCATACGCTTGGCATCCACCACCAGAATAACGGGAAGGCCGATCCATTTTGCCATTTGGGCGGTGGAGCCGGCTTCGGTTTTACCGTCATACCCGTCAAACAGCCCCATCACACCTTCGACAACCGCAATATCCGCTTCCTGCGCGTAGCGCTTAAAGCATGTCAGATTATAGGCTTTCGAAAGCATCCAGCCGTCCAAATTTCTGCTCACCTTTCCGATGATGCGGGTATGATGTTCGGGGTCAATAAAATCCGGACCCACCTTAAAGGG
>JAFDFH010000216.1 GCA_019309945.1 Deltaproteobacteria bacterium | reverse complement strand
GACGGGCATTTTCGGGAAGATATCATCGGTATGAGAGATGAAAGGATTGAGGGCCGGGACCATTTGCTAAAAAAGGTTATGGCCAACGGAAAATCCCTGCTCCCGCTGGTGTCCCTTCAAGACATACAGGGCCGTTTTAAAAAGAATTTTGCCTCCCTTGATGAAAAGTACAAATCGATTCGGGATCCTGACCCGTACCCTGTAGAGCTGAGTCGTCGCCTTGCAGCCTTGCAAAACAAGTAACCGTTCACGGAACGTTGAAATTAGAAATTAGAAATTTGGCCTTCATGCTTTGGTACTTAGGATGATCGTATTATCTGATAGCCCACGGTGTTCGGAACCTTTTGGTTCCACTTATCAAAGTCGTGCCAGACCAAATCGATAACGCTTCTGCCAGTTTGTAGACATCCAACTCCTAAACTCGTTTCATCTCTCCCCAATTTCTACTTTCCAATTTCAAGTTTAAAGCCGTGAACGGTTACCAAAACAAATCATAATGGCAGAATGAAGGATAGCCTGCTTATTTTTCAACGGCGGCGGGTGACCAAAGGTAGTAAAAACCAGTTCGTAAAGACGTTAAGGTCTCCGGCAAACCCAAATCGACAAGGGACATTCCGGTACCGCCGTACTGAATGGTGGAGGTGTTATACAGGTTGTCATTTGGGTTCAGGATGCGACGATACACTACAACTTTGGCATCATCCGAAAGTCCGGCCAGGGATTTGGCCGTTGAAACCGCATCGCTTAAGTACCCGACTTTGTCTATCAGCCCCAGTTGTCGGGCGTCTTCGGCGATATAGATCCGGGCGCTGGAGATGTCCTTCAACGTCTTTTGATCCAGATTGCGGTGTTTGCCAACCAGGTTAATGAATCTTTGCCCGAGCGTGTCGGTGAGATTCTGGAGAATCATTTTTTCGTCTTTTGTCGCCGCTCTAAAGGGTGATCCCATATCCTTGTTCTCACCGGATTTATTGACTTCTACGCCCAAACCGATTTTTTCCATCAGACCGGTTAGCTTCGGTCGAATAAAGATAACGCCTATGGACCCCGTTATGGTTGTGGGGTGCGCAATAATGGAATCGGCCGGGAGCGAAATATAATATCCGCCCGAGGTTGCCAGATCCATCATAACGGCAACGATTTTAGCTCCTGTCCGTTTTTTGAATGCCATAACTTCATGATACAAGATATCGCTTGCGGTTGTGGAACCCCCCGGTGAATCGATTTTCAACAGGATTGCCCTGACTTCATCGTCTTTCTCAGCCAGCCTCAGATGTGAAACGATCTCCTGAACCATGGACGGTTTGACCCGGAACATGCCCTTTTGCGCTACATCCGAGATGATTCCGGAAACGGGAATAATCAACAGTTTGCCCTTATCTGTACCCTGGAGGGTGAACTCTCTGAGCGGGTCCGAGGCATCGGGAAAAAGTTTTATATTTGGTGCTGCACAGCCTATTGTATAAAGTAGGATTATTGTTATGATTAAAAATAATTTCGTTTTTGCGTTCATATCATCCGATCCTTTTCTTTTTAAATTCCGCACCTCACAGACGGCGAGATCAAGGCCTGCGAAAAATTTTACCACAGGCATATAGTTGATATTCCGAGGATAAAATTTTGAGCATAACGCCGAGATCGGGCAAAAAGACCGTTTCTGGATGGACACTAAATAGCGATACCCGGCCAACTCGCCATAGGATCAGTTGAACGCAAAACATGCATTCCTGCATCAGAAAAGCGATGGAACGCCTCATCCGACTGATCCGTATAGTCCACCACTCCGGGAACGATCACCGGGGATGTGCAATCTTCCAGAAGATATACCTTGCCGGCCAACTTCCGATTCGAAGCGCCTGTTTCCCTCAAAAGGTCGTCTATCGTCCAGGCCACACAATGACTCTTGGCCTGCCCTGCTATCACAACCGCATCAGATTCCAGGAGTTTTTTAATAAATCCGGTGTTGTTTGCTGCAATTTGATTACCGTCAGTATCTTCCAGCACTTCCGGACTGATAATCGAATAGTTCTCCGTAAGTGGATTGCTTCCTTTGACTTGAAAATCCGGCAGACTGTACCGGGCGATACCGTGAAAGAAGATGGCTTCCTCAACTGATGAAACCAGGGCATGGCCAATGCCTCCCAGCATGGCATGGTAGGGCCAGATCGTAAGGTCGTATTTGCCTCCCGCTTTCAATTGGCGGGTATAGTGGTCCAGGAATTTTTGGCTGTACGCGGGATACATATTCAGGCTTTTGGCAACTTCCGGGTTGGATTTCCAGACACCCTTTTCAACATCCTCTGTAGAAATGAGTGTAAAAGGGGCTGGATGCTCACCTTTGGCGTTGACCAGAAAGATACTGTGGAAGATTTGCATGGCCTGATGGGTGTCCATGGTTGGACAGATCTGGGTGATGACATCCAAATTACGGTAAATGAATTTACACAGCCTTTGATTGTCGTCCACCGCGGCTGTTCCTGTTCGTCCACCAACATAAAGTTCAAATCCCGGGATGCAAAATGTGTTCTGCACATCCACCAGCAGGAGCAAGATTCTGAATTTGTCTTGGATGGCGGGTTTTAGCTTATGCTGCGTGGCCCATTTTTTCGCGTCTTGAGCGCGTTCCTGGTAGGGAACGCGCCACACTTGACCCACTTTATCCGGATCAAAATGAGGGGGAATCGACAGTTCCTTGCGTGCCATCG
Organism: Deltaproteobacteria bacterium; assembly: GCA_019309945.1. GTDB lineage: Bacteria > Desulfobacterota > Desulfobacteria > Desulfobacterales > JAFDFH01 > JAFDFH01. Next base: position 7,167 of record JAFDFH010000216.1, on the reverse strand, counting down.
GCTATCCCTTTTTTCTGTAAGTTCTAACGATCCGAGACCTTTGGGAAACGCACCTTTTTGCCCAATTTCTATGTCAGACTCAAATTTTAATCCTCAAAATACTAAATGTATTCCTGTGGTTAAAATTTTCGCCTTCCTTGAACTTGAACAAAAATGAGCATTTCCCAAAGGTCTCGATCCGTGGCGTCATTTCTAATATGATTATATTGTAACTTCTCAATATGTTCCGGTAGGCCCGCTACGCCATCCGGTAATTTTTTTCAATACGGCCAAAACTTGCCGTTAAGGGCGCCTAACATAGACCCGCGCCCGGGATGTAAAATGAGTGTGTCGATTAGCACAAACAGGCTACAATCAATAATTTATGCTGTTCGGGTCTCTGTAAGCCGCCCTAAACGGCTTCAAACAGTTGCCCGCTTTGAAAAAAAATACCGGATGACTCCGCTGGTATGTTTAACCATAAGTTTTTGAGTAGTTACTTTTTACTTTGCTGTCTAATCGGATGACACGCGTTTTGCCGGCAGTAAGTTTTACAGTTTGGCCTTGAACTTTTACCGCCAGCGGTGTTTTAAACCTGCCACTTACGGTTAACTTTAATTGTTTTTGAGATAATTTCACATCGTACCATGTCTTGCGGTGACAAACCTTCATCGATATTGCATTCCAGTGTTCGGGTAAATGGGGGTTGAATTCAGGAATCTTTTTAGAGAAGTCAATACCTGCAAAATAGCGCGTAATGACATCCAGGGTCCCGGCCATTACGCCGCAATGAATCCCTTCCGGCGTAGTCCCGCCCTGGGTGTCATAAATATCGGATTTCATAGCTTCCACAAACCATTCCCAGGCGGTGTCTTTTGCACCTATATAGCTAGAGAGGACCGCATGGACGACTTTACTTAATGTCGATCCATGGCTTGTGCGCTGTTCGTAGTACTTATAGTTTTTCTTTAACAGTTCGACAGGATCGTCTACGGGATAGCCCAGTTGTTTAAGAATGCGGGCCACAGCTTCCGGCGGCAACACATAAAAAGTCATCAATGTATCGGCTTGTTTCGCGATCTTATACGCATCCGGCGTGCTTCCTTCCGCCTTTAAGATGCGGTCCATTCGATGAATGCTGTCATATTTTTTCCGATAATAATCCCAATCCAGCTCTTTTAAATCAAAATAGCCCTCAAACTGACTGATAATGCCAGTGTCAGCCATGATCACATTCATTTTCGTGCAGATATCTTTCCATTTTTCAACCTCTTCAACTTCAAATCCAATTTTTTCTTTAAGTCGCTTGAGGGTCTTGGTCGGAAAATAATTAATGACTTCCACAGCTTTTTCCAGGAGCCATACGACCATGATGTTGGTATAGGCATTGTCTTTTAGGCCATATGCGTTTGAATTGGGTAATTTTTCATGAAACTCATCCGGTCCCATCACCCCTTCGATAGAGTATTTTCCAGTGTTTTTATTCAGGGAGGCGATGCTCGCCCAAAATCGGGCAATGTCCAGCATCATTTCAGCGCCATATTCATGTAGAAATTTATGGTCCTTGGCATCAGCGCCATATCGCCAGACGTTGTAAAAGACGGCAATGGAAACATGGCGTTGACGGAGGCTCAAATCCGGTCCCCATGTGTCGTCGGACGGATTGTAGTGAACAATTTGGGTTTCTTCATCGCCGCCGTCAGCCGTTTGCCAGGGATACATGGCGCCCTCATAATCGTTTTCTTTGGCATATTGGCGGGCGGCGTCTAATCGCTTATAGCGATACATGAGCAGTGCTTTTGAGATCTCCGGAAATCGGAGGTTGTAAAAAGACAGGATGTAGAGTTCATCCCAGAATATATGCCCGCGGTAAGCTTCGCCATGAAGTCCGCGTGCAGTTATTCCGGCATCAATATTTTTATTATGGGGTGATGCGGTGACTAGGAGATGATAAATGTGAAGTCGTGCCACCTTTTGCATGAATCGGTCGCCATCGATTCGAATATCCGCTTTTTCCCAAATAGCGGCCCAGGCGCGAGCATGTGACTTATAAATGTCTTTAAATGAGTTATTTTTTCCGATTGCCTGGGTAGCGGCCTTGTCGAGATCGGCCACACCTTCGTCCAGAGACGTGAATACACTGACAAGTTTTTCCAGTGAGTAGGTTTTGTTCTCCCGGGCATCCAGGGTCAGAATTTCGGCAACATACCCTTTTTTCTGGATAATTGTTTTTAGAGGCTGGATGGATTTTTCCGATTCACACATTGCCGTTGCGGCATGCATCACAATTTGATACCTGGATCGGTTGGTTTGAACGTGCAAATAGATGCCGTTTTTAGTTTGGCCTTGAGACACAGGTGCTAAGTGTTTTGAATTGAGCTGCCGGTATCTGGCAACATTGTCATTAATGACCGTACCATCAATGGCAGACCGGATATGAACCGTATCACTGTAGTTTATCGGGGTAATATTGAATTTAAGGGCGCACAGATGCGGATCGGCCATCGATGCGATTCGAAGACTATGGATCCGGGTAATCCTTCCCGCACCATCTTTACATACTATCGTTCGCTGCATTACCCCTGCTTGCATGTTCAAAATGTGCTGATAGCTGAGAATATTCATCTTCAGAGGGTTGGTATAATCGGATTCGCCAATAGCGAACTCGATCAGCGTCCAATTGGGACAATTCACAAAATCGTTGTTGTAGATCCGTTTACCACCCACTAGGGTGGCCTGTTTGTTATACACGCCGGCGATGTAAGTCCCCGGATAATGAACGTCTGAGGCATGTTCGCCTTCATAACTGCCGCGGGTCCCCAAATAGCCATTGCCAACAGTGGTTAGCGTTTCCCGAAGCTTTTCATCTTTGGGATCAAAGGAATCATAGACGAGATTCCAACCATCAGTTTCAATGCCTTTTTCAAACCAATCGCTGATTTTGTCTAGCGAGATTTCCGCCATGTCCCGAACCACAATATCTGCGCCATGTTTAATGAGCGTTTCACCCTCGATTTCTCTGGCGATTCCCAGGGTGAGTCCGAAATTTCCGTTTTTCCCGGCCTGAACTCCGGAAATGGCATCTTCGACAACCACACACTCACCCGGTTTTAATCCCAACCGTTCGGCTGCAGTTATAAAAATGTCCGGATCTGGTTTTCCTTTCAGATTCAATTCCCGTGAGACGATTCCACAAACCCGAGTTTCAAAATATTTTTCGATTTTACCCAACTCCAGAATGAGTTTGCAATTTCGGCTGGATGAGGCAACACCTATTTTAATTCCTTGCTTTTTACATTTTTTAATAAAAGCAATTGAGGATTCAAAAACATCGGGCCCTTCCCTTCGCAGTACTTCCTGAAAATCCTTATTTTTTCGATTTCCCAGACCACAAACAGTTTCTTTATCCGGTGGATCATCGTAATCACCGAAGGGCAAGTCAATACCCCTTGATTCCAGAAAGCTTTTAACGCCATTCATTCGGGGTTTGCCGTCGACATAATCCAAATAATCTTTTTCCCGGTCAAAAGGGACAAACGGCGTGCCATCCCGTTCGGCAACCATTTTCAAATAATCGTTAAACATACTTTCCCATGCGAGACCATGCACGCGGGCCGTTCCGGTAATCACACCGTCCAGGTCTAAAATTACACCTTTAAATTTTTTCAAAGCCATTTGTTCTCCATTATTTTCTGTCAAAATTGACGGTCTCGTAAAAAAATTTTGTAATCATTCAACGTACGATAAGTACGCCTCATGATTACAAAATTTGCACGCCTTGAATTTAAACTTTTTTCGAAACCGTCTAAATCGGACTTTTTACGAGTTCATCAAAATTGACACGTGTCAGTTAATGGTTCCCTCTTCTGCGTTCTTGCCAGGCTATCAGATGCGATCCAATGACAATGAAGGAACAATTAACATGATAAACAATTTTTTCAAGAATTGATTGAAAGCTGGTTTAAAATCGTAACGAGAATGTCCGGTTCCGGCACAATCACCGCATTTGGACAAATGGTTTTTACACGATCAACCAGTTCCGGTTTCCGGGTTACGAAAATAGACCACGTATCGTTTGTTCTGGCCATTGTCGCTTCAAGCATGGGTACATCGGAGCCGGTGTCGCCACAAATCAGGTGCGGGCCTTTCCCCATGTTAAGATTTAATTCTTTATCCAGATATTTGATGGCATCGGCCTTGTCGAAATCTTTTAAGCCCGTTTTTTCATCTGGAATGGTGAGGATAATTTCAATATCCAAACCCGTATCTTCGATTCTAAAATTTTCTTTTAATGGATCCAGTTCTTTAACAATGGTTTTTATCAGAGCTAAGAAGGCTTCAGATTTAGCCTCTGGAACCGAACCATTTATATCCTGTCGTGCAATCGTTATCTGACCAAATTTTAGCTGAAGACCGGATCCGATCAGAGAGAACTTTTCGTATGCAGGATCTTTGACCAAATCATTCAACTTTTGATAAAGACGGTTAATGAGCTGTTGCTTCTGATCATCGATGGGAAAACTTTTGCGTGTACCCGTAAGATCGACGAATTCCCGACCCTTTGAGGCTGCGTATATGATGGTTTTTTCGGGGTTGACACTGAGATCCATAATGCCGGTATCTTTAAGTGGTGCGGAGGTGATTAGAATGGGATTGGATACGGTATTTCTGGCAAAGCGGGTTAAAAACACGGCATTGTAGATCGACTGAACCGAAGAGCGATACCGACCACAATAATTGTTGATGGTCCCATCTCGGTCGGTGATAAAACAATTGAAATGCTTTCCCTTCAAGATGGTTGTGCCGGATTGCACATGGGATAAAAAATTCGGATGTAGCGATTCAAGGTAGGACATAAACTTGTCCTCACCGTTTTCAAGATAGTATATATCTTTTTTTAGTTCTGTTACTTCATAGGTTAAATCCACTTCAATATTTTCTGAATCATCTATTTTAAGAAAGGCGTTGTATTCGTCCTCCAGGCATTCCTCAAGAGAGCTGAGTGCATTTTTTAAAGCGTCAGTTTGGATTTTTTGGATGCCTTGAGTTGAAAACAAACCATTTACGGTTGCGAGCCGTACATGGCGGGTTTGTGCCATTAAGTCGTAAAAGGATTTTAGCGTGCCAATGGTTTGTCTCGTGATTGTGTGATGTTGCATGAACAACTTTTTCTCTTTTAACTCCGGTGAATATCCCATTTTTTTCCCTCCAGGTCCCTTGTTCAAGTTCAATTAGAGACAACATCCATCCTGAGTCCTGAAACCTAATCCCCGGGCTCCGTGAACAGTCTAAAATCCAGGTCAGGTTATATTCAACCAAACCAAAATTAAACCATCAGTCAAACACTGAGTTCACAATAATACGTATACCCTGAAGATCATTACCCATAATGTAGCCTATTCCAATACGGTCAAAATCAAAGAACCCTAAAGTTAAGGGCTCCCTCCTGCCGACCGCGATGGCCAATTCCAGCTCCTGGTTAATTTCAACTGGATTTTGACTCAGTATTTGAAAATCAAGGTCATTGACGTACCAGTAATGAATCCCTTATCAATCCGGCGGCAAGTTTGTTTGTTTGCCCTTTGCGCGTTCTTTATAAAGTAATGTAAGATTGCGGCAATAAATAAAAACTCCGCATGATTGACCGACAATAAAAACCGGGTCCTTACGCCAGATGGCGTAAGTTAGAAGAAGCGCCCCGCCAGCCAAACTTAAAAACCAAAAGGAGAGAGGAATCACACTACGCCCCACCCGCTCACTTGCGATCCATTGCACGAAGAACCTCGATGCAAAGACCGCCTGCGCGGTAAAACCTAAAGCGAACCAATATTTATCCATATTCTATTTCCTAATCCGGACCGGCCGGAACCCCAAAATATATTTTACTTTTGTGCGCTGGGGTTTTCGTGATGGGTTTTTATTTTTTTCACAAGAACCTGAGCTATAAATGCCTAAAATGCCTAAAATGCGCTAAAGTGCCTAAAATTAAGGATGTTAATCATTATATAAAAAGAAGCTAAAATTCTAATAAAATCTGAGATAAGGCCTTTTTAGAATTTTATCAAATTTGATGAACTCGTAAAATTAGAATTTTATCAAATTTGATGAACTCGTAAAAAGTCCGATTTAGACGGTTTTGTAAAAAGTTCAAATTTAAGGCGTGCAAATTTTGTAATCATGAGGCGTACTTATCGTACGGTGAATGATTGCAAAATGCAGCACAACGCAGAAGTTGGACTTTTTACGAAATCGTCAAATTTGATTTGCTTCTTATAGTATAATGAAAGGCCCGTTTTTTCAGCCATAGGACGCCGAAGGAATCGACAAGACCAACCCATAATCTATTTTTAATATTATACTTACTTTTTCCGGACACGCGGGGGCGATGGTTAACCGGAACTTCTGATAATTTGAACCCTTCCATACTCACCAGTGTCGGCAGGAACCGGTGCATTCCGGAAAACTTGGGTAAATACGCCGTACAATCGCGTCTGAACACACGCGTGGAACATCCCACATCTCTAACCGTCCTGCCGGTCACCAGGCTGCGAAAACTATTTGCAATTCGAGAAGAGAGTTTTCGAATAAGATTATCATGCCGAATCAGACGATATCCATTGGCCATATCGGCCTTGCCGGACTGAACCATGTGAATTAGATTTGGCAAGTCGGCGGGATCATTCTGTCGATCCCCATCAATTGTAGCAATGATAAATCCGTTTACTGCTTTGAATCCTGCATGGAATGCAGCGGATTGACCGCAATTCTGCTCGAAAGATAAATAACGATGACGTTTGTCAGCATCTGAAATCTTTCTGAGAATGGATAGGCTTTGATCGGTTGAGCCATCGTCTATCCACAGGCATTCCCACGACCACGGGTGTTCGTCCATGGTCTTCGTAATTTCCATGGCCAGAGGTTCAATGTTTTCCGCCTCATTAAACAGCGGTATAACGATCGAAACCTCAATTGCTTCCACATTCATTCGGTTTAGACTCCTTATTTTTGAACCTGTAAAAAGTCAGCAAAGAAGCCTTTTTAGGAGTTCGTCTTTTTTTACAGGTGCAGCAAATGTGATGAACTCGTAAAAAGTCCGATTTAGACGGTTTTGTAAAAAGTTCAAATTTAAGGCGTGCAAATTTTGTAATCATGAGGCGTACTTATCGTACGTTGAATGATTGCGAAATG
>JAFDFH010000024.1 GCA_019309945.1 Deltaproteobacteria bacterium | reverse complement strand
ATTTGGTTTCTTCATGTGAACCTATTGAATGTAGACATCCAACTCGGAAACTCGCTTCATCTCGCCCCAATTTCTACTTTCCAATTTCAAGTTTCAAGCCGTGAACGGTTACCATTATAATAATAGGACTTGCTGATCCCTGGTAGATACCCAAAAATCTTTTCTCGCATTAAAGGCGCTTATGTTTGATTTCAAAGTCGTCTCAGAATCTCAGGAAACACTGGCAAGGGCGGGGCTGATGAATACTTTGCACGGCACGGTTGAGACCCCGGTTTTCATGCCGGTTGGAACCCTAGCTACCGTCAAATCCCTGTCACCGGAGGAGCTTTGGGACACCGGCGCCCGGATAATTCTCGGGAACACCTATCATTTGTATCTTCGACCGGGTTGCGAAGTGATCCATTGTTTTTCAGGACTTCACAAATTCATGAACTGGAACCATCCCATTCTGACCGACAGTGGCGGCTTCCAAATCTTCTCCCTTGCAAAGCTTTCTAAAATTTCGGAAAAGGGAGTTACATTCCAATCCCATATTGACGGGTCAAGCCATTTGCTTACCCCCGAAAAAGCGATAGAAATACAAAATGACCTGGATTCTGATATTCTGATGTGTTTGGATGATTGTATCAGATATCCTGAAAACAAGAGCAATGTAAAGGATTCCCTTGACCTGACCCTATCATGGGCACGCAGATCTAAGGCGGCCTGGGAATATAAAATTCAGAAAGGAAAGGCGCTCTTCGGTATCGTGCAAGGCGGTATGTTCAAGGACCTGAGAGAAAAAGCGATTCATGAACTGATGGAGATTGGCTTTAACGGCTATGCCGTTGGCGGGCTGAGTGTAGGCGAACCCAAAGATATGATGTTTGAAATTTCTGAATTCACCCTGCCGAGGCTCCAGGATACAAAGCCGAAATATGTCATGGGCGCTGGAACTCCAGAGGACCTGGTAGAACTAGTTGCCCTTGGAGCAGATATGTTTGACTGTGTCCTACCCACCCGAAATGCCAGAAACGGCCAGATGTTTACATCATGGGGAACGCTGAATATCTGCAATTCGCGTTTCAAAAACGATACGGATCCTATCGAAAAGGAGTGTTCCTGTTATACCTGCCGCAATTATTCAAGGGCCTATCTGCGTCATCTTTACATGGCAAAAGAATTGCTTGCTTACCGTTTAAATACAATCCATAATGTTTATTATTATTTAAGCCTTATGAAAAAAATGCGAAAGGCCATTTGCCGGGGTGAATTTTTAGCCTTTAAAAAAAATTTTTACAAAAAAAGAGTACCGTTTGAAACTTGATATCCGATACGCTATATGTGATGGGATCAGGTTTTATTGCATATAAAATACCTATTTTATATGAGTATTATACCGGCAACTATCTGGGGTTGACTTCGGAATTATTTTGATCAAAACATATTTATACATCAGCAGGGGAATCATCCCCGGAATCCAAGCCTTATCTGGGAGACCTTTGAAAAATGGTAAATTTTGTTTGAGTTCAAGGAAGGCGACCAAATTTTAAATCAGGTTCAACCACAGGAATATATAGAATATTTCGAGGATTGAAATTTGAGCCTGACGCAGAAAGCGGGCAAAAAGTGCCGTTTTGTAAAGGTCTCTCTGGATAAACAGCAAACGTTACACATGCACCAACGTTTAAAGGGAGGATGATATCATGATGGAAAAAGTCAAGGCCGTTCTGGACAAAATTCGGCCGATGCTTCAGGCGGATGGCGGTGATGTGGAATTGATTAATGTGGAAGATGGCGTGGTTAAAGTTCGTCTGCAAGGAGCCTGTGCCGGGTGCCCGATGTCTCAAATGACCCTTAAACAAGGAATCGAAAGATTGGTCAAACAGGAAATACCGGAAGTACGATCCGTAGAATCCGTTGAATAGATCCCATCGAAAAGAGCGCAAGGGGCGAAGCGTGCTTTATAGGTACGCCCTTGGGTTGCTCGAAAATAGAGGCATTTTATGACGATATCAAAAAAGATTGAGACCGTCCTGTCTAAATCTTCATGGATTCGTAAGATGTTTGAAGAAGGTGCACGCCTTAAGGCAATGCATGGGGCCGAAAACGTGTACGATTTCAGCCTGGGGAATCCAAATCTTCCGCCGCCGCAAAAATTTGAGAAAGAACTTGAAAATGCCGTACACAATTCAGGCCATGGCGATCACGCCTATATGCCAAATACCGGTTATCCCCATGTCAGAAAGTCTGTTGCCGATTACCTTTCCGAGGAACAGCAAACAGAAATATCTGCAAATGAAGTGATCATGACATGCGGTGCCGCAGGTGCCCTGAATGTTATTCTAAAAACACTACTCGATCCGGGGGACGAGGTTATTACACCTGCTCCTTATTTTGTTGAATACAATTTTTACGCAACCAATCATGGTGGATTCCTAAAGATCGTGGCAACCAATCCGGATTTTACTTTAAATATTGACGCAATTTCTGCTGCCATTACCAAGAAAACCAAAGCCGTCCTTATTAATTCACCGAACAATCCAACCGGCCAAGTATATTCAGAAGATAGTCTCAAAGAACTTGGATTACTCTTAAAGGACAAAGGGAAAACATACAATCGAACGATATATCTTATTTCTGATGAACCCTACCGGAAGATCATTTACGACGGGGTCCGGGTTCCGAGCGTCTTGCACTCCTATAATGAGAGCATTATCGCCTCTTCATATTCCAAAGACATCTCCATACCGGGAGAGCGGATCGGATTCATCGCGGTTAATCCGAAAACGATGTTTAAAGGTGAACTTTTAGAAGGAATGGCCCTGGCCAACAGAATCCTTGGATTTGTAAATGCACCGGCCCTGATGCAACACGTGATCGCCTCAATTCAGGGTGTAAGCGTGGATATTTCTACTTATGCCCGAAAAAGGGACCTCTTGTGTGAAGGGCTTGCGGGTTGCGGATACGAATTTGTAAAACCGTTGGGTGCTTTTTATCTCTTTCCCCAAACACCCATTGCTGATGACGTAAAATTTGTGCGGGCCCTCCAGGATGAATTGATCCTTGCTGTTCCGGGCAGCGGGTTCGGCGGACCCGGTCATTTCAGAATTGCCTATTGCGTCAATGATGAGACCATTATTAACGCGATTCCAGGATTTAAACGGGTTATGGAAGGATATATTAAAAGCCAAGGAAAAGATGAAAACCATTGAGCAAACTGAAAGGAGATAGGCGTGAAGATCATTAAGATAGATCATCTCGGAATTGCCGTAAAAAGTATTGAGGAAGGAAAAAAATTTTGGGCGGACGTTCTGGGACTCGAGTTTGAAGGTTCCGAGACCGTTGAAGCGCAAAAAGTAATCACCGCTTTTTTCCCGGTCGGAGAAAGTGAGGTAGAGCTTCTGGAATCCACAGCGCCTGATGGACCTGTTGCCAAATATATTGAAAAAAAAGGCGAAGGAATACAGCATGTTGCTTTTCGCGTAGAGGATATTGAAACGGCATTAAAAGAGTTAAAGGAAAAAGGTGTCAGGCTTATTGATGAAACACCGCGGAAGGGTGCCGGCGGTGCCAAGATCGCATTTCTTCACCCAAAATCAACAAACGGGGTTTTGGTTGAACTATGTGAAAGATAGCGGTTTAATAGATGGAAACCATTCAGGGCCGTATTGGGTGCGTTTCAGATTCATGGAACGGTGAACTTGTCGAAACCCTCCGGAAACGAACTGCGAATTTTATGAAAAAGGAGGGTCGACGACCCAGGATGCTTGTTACAACCTTGGATCATGATGGGGAGGACCGAATGATCAAGGTCGTTGCAACAGCTTATGCAGACCTGGGGTTTGATGTGGATATTGGCCCTAAGATCGAGAGCCCCGATGAAGTGGCCAGGATGGCAGTGGAAAACGATGTTCATATTGTCGGACTGGCAGGTTTGGCCGCCGGTTCCAAAACACGGATTGCTCAGCTTGTCGAGGCTCTTAAAAGGAAAGGCGGCAAAGATATCCCGGTGGTTGTCCAGGGGAAAATTCATCCGGATGATGATTACCCGGATAAAGCCGGGGTGGTGGGAATTTTTGGACCCGAAATATCCATTTTGGATGTGGCCCGTCAGGTACTGAGGGCCCTGGAAAAAAAGGGTTAAAACCATGAGCCAATTTCAAAACGTCCCATTTGGCCCAATCTCTGCGTCAGGCTTAGATTTTAATCCTCGAAATACTAAATGTATTCCTTTGGTTAAAATTTTTACCTTCCTTGACCTTGAACAAACTGAAACGTTTTGAAACTGGCTCCCATGCCACATTTTTTTCTTGACAACTATCGGTCGATCTATAATCTTAGCCAATTTACGTTTTTCCCTCGGTCGGGTATCAAGCACCACATTTATGGACGTAACCATTTTAAAATCGCCAGCCTGGACAATTGAAAGGAATTGAATAATGAGTGTTGTTGAAGATAAAATAAAGGAGCTAAAGAACCGGGAGCAAGAGGTTTTACAAATGGGCGGTCAAAAAGCGGTTGAAAATCAACTGGAAAAGGGAAAGTTGACCGCCCGGGAACGGTTGAATCTTTTATTTGACCCGGGAACCTTTCGGGAAATCGACATGTTTGTCACGCACCGGTGTGTCAACTTTGGTATGGAAAAGATTGGAATTCCATCCGACGGCGTCATCACCGGCCATGGTCATGTTGACGGCCGACCTGTATTTGCCGCTGCTCAGGATTTTACATCCAGAGCCGGCAGCCTTGGTGAAATGCATGCCAAGAAAATCTGTAAGGTCATGGACCTTGCTCTAAAGGCCGGGGTTCCTTTTGTTGGTTTCAACGACTCCGGAGGGGCCAGGATACAGGAAGGCATTGATTCCCTATACGGATATGGAGAGATCTTTTTCCGTAATTCGGGTTGTTCCGGCGTTATCCCGCAGATCTCAGCGATAATGGGGCCGACGGCGGGCGGGGCGGTCTATTCGCCTGCCATGACCGACTTTGTTTTCATGGTAAAAAAAAGCAGCTTTATGTTTATTACCGGCCCGGAGGTGATCAAAGCGGTAACCGGCGAAGACATCACTTTCGAAGAGCTTGGCGGTGCTATGGCTCACAACGAAAAAAGCGGTGTGGCCCACTTTGCTTGTGAAAGCGACCCGGACGCGATAAATCAGATCAAAAGACTCCTGTCTTATATCCCCTCAAACAACATGGAAGATCCCCCCTGGGTTGATACCGGTGATGATCCCAAGCGAATGGATCTTTCGCTGAATACAGTTGTGCCGGACAACCCCAGCCAATCGTATGATATGAAGGATGTGATCCAGGCTATCGTGGATAATGGCGAAATTTTTGAGCCCCATCAGTTTTACGCTTCCAACATCGTCGTGTGTTTTGCCCGGCTTAAGGGAAGAAGCATCGGAATTATTGCGAATCAGCCGAAAGTTCTGGCCGGATGCCTTGATATTGACGCGTCTGACAAGGCCACACGATTTATCCGATTTTGTGATGCATTCAACATCCCAATCCTCACCATTGCGGATGTCCCTGGTTATTTGCCCGGAAGTCAACAGGAATGGGGTGGAATTATTCGACATGGTGCCAAGCTCCTCTGGTGCTACTCCGAAGCAACGGTTCCCAAGCTGCTTCTCGTTACCCGCAAGGATTACGGAGGGGCATATATTGCAATGTCATCAAAACACTTAGGGGCTGACATGGCGTTTGCCTGGCCCACGGCTCAGATTGCCGTGATGGGAGCTGAAGGTGCTACAAATATCATTCACCGCAGAGAGATTAATGCTGCGGATGACCCTGACGCTAAGCGCAGGGAAAAGATTAAGGAGTACGAGGATCTCTTTTCAAATCCATACTGTGCGGCCAACCGAGGCTACGTTGACGCTGTTATTGTCCCAAGTGAAACGCGACCCCGTCTGATTGAAGCGCTTGAAATCATGTGTACCAAAAGAGAACTCAGGCCCCCGAAAAAACATGGAAATATCCCCATGTAAACGCTAAGCGTGATAGGTGCTTGGATCGTTCCTAAAGCCCATAACCCATTAACGATTTTATGGTGATTTGATGAATAATAGAAAAAAAATGGCAGCTGCGCTAGCGGGCGTGCTTGCCTATATTAAAACTCAGGAAGAAGCTTTATGGATGCAGTCCGCTGCATCTACACAGGTATCTGGACAGATTCCACCTGATGCGGCGATTCCGATGAAACTGTGGGGAATCAGCGGTCGTCAGTCACAGATGCAAATGCGCCATCATATGCACTTAAAAGCCTTTCATCGAAGTGTTTAAGTGTTTTGTGCTTGAGTGCATGGGAAAATAATTTTTTTAGAGGAGAACCTTAAAATGACTGATCATGATCAAGTAAAAATGACCACCATGAACTATTCCAAAGACAGGCCTAAGGCAGATAACCCTCTCAAGGTAGAAGACCTGACTTTTCGCGATGGTCATCAATCCCTGTTTGCTACAAGAGGACGGACTGAAGACATGATTCCCGTTGCCGAAATGATGGACGAAGTCGGATTCTGGGCGGTTGAAGTATGGGGGGGGGCCACCTTTGACACCATGCATCGCTTTTTAAACGAGGATCCATGGGAAAGGATCCGGACGCTAAAGCGATATATGAAGAAAACACCATTTTCCATGCTCCTTAGAGGACAGAACCTGGTAGGATACAGAAATTATGCTGATGACGTTGCCCGTGCATTTGTAGCGCGAGCTGCTGAAAACGGTATGGACATCTTCAGGACATTTGACGCGTTAAATGATTTCCGCAATTTTGATACCGTGGTACCCGTGATCAAAGAGCATGGAAAACATTTCCAGGGCTGCATCTGCTATTCCTTGACGGAACAACGGATGGGCGGAGATGTCTATAACCTTGATTATTATGTCAATAAAGCCAAAGAACTGGAAGCGATGGGGGCGGACACGGTCTGCATCAAGGATATGGCCGGTCTCATAGCGCCCTATGATGCCTATGCCCTTATAAAAGCACTGAAGGAAGCCGTGAGCGTACCGATTCATCTTCACAGCCACTTTACATCTGGAATGGCCCAGATGTCCCATTTGAAAGCGATTGAAGCCGGTGTGGATATTGTGGATACATGCATGTCACCCTATGCGTTCCGCACGTCACATCCTGCGATTGAACCGCTTGTGATGACGCTTATGGGAACGAACCGGGACACCGGATTTGACATCAAAGAGCTGGCGTCTATTAACGAAATCCTTGAAAAGGATATTCTTCCCAAATATCGACATTTGCTGGCCGACACAAAAGTATCGGTCATTGACATTAACGTCCTTATTCACCAGACTCCGGGTGGAATGCTTTCCAATTTAGTTAACCAGTTGAGAGAAATGGATGCGCTGGATAAGATTGATCAGGTTTATGCTGAACTTCCCAAAGTCAGAAAGGATCTTGGTCAGGTTCCCCTGGTTACACCGACGAGTCAGATCGTCGGAATTCAGACGGTGAACAATGTTCTCTTTGGTGATGAGAAGGAGCCGTACAAAATGATTACGGACCAAGTAAAAGACCTTTGCTTCGGCCTGTATGGAAAAACAGCCATCCCGATCAATCCGGACGTTCAGAAAAAAGCCCTTAAAGGCTATCCGAGGGGCGAAGATCCCATTACCTGCAGACCTGCGGAAGTTCTGGAACCTGAACTCCCTCAGGCTGAAGAAGATGTCAAGGGCCTTGCGGTTGATTTGGATGACACACTTATTTATACGCTATATCCGGTTACCGGAAAAAGGTTCCTGAATTGGAAATATGGAAAGGAACAGCCCCCTGACGAAGTAAAGCCCAAAACTCTGGAAGACGCTCAAGCCGAAAAAGAACTCGTTGCGAAAGCCAAAGCAGGGGAACTGCTTGAAAAGCCTGAAAAAGAAACCCCGTCCAAAGGAGAAAGCTTCCGCACCTTTAATGTGTTCGTGGATGATGAATATTTCGATGTCGGTGTAGAGGAGATCGGCGGATCGCCTGTTATCAGCTATGTACAGTCGATGCCCGCACCGGCTCCGGTTGCGCCCGCGATACCGGCAGCACCTGCGATGCCCGCGCCGGCTGCACCTCCAACCGTTACACCCGCCGCTCCGCCTGCTCCTGAACCGGCGCCGGCACCCGAGACAACCGTCAAGAAAGCCGGGGATGTGGAAGGCACTCCGCTGCTGGCACCCATGCCCGGCATGATTATCGGTTATGAAAAACAGGTGGGCGAGGCTGTTAGCGAAGGAGAAACAATGGTTGTTCTCGAGGCAATGAAAATGGAAAATGCGCTTCCGGCTCCAACAGGTGGCACAGTCAAAGCCATCAACTTCAAGACCGGTGATAACGTGGCGAAAGGCGACATCCTGTGCATCATCGGTTAGATTCTGTCCGGAAACGGCTTTTTCCCCTCCTCGGGAGGGAGGCACTGTCGATGTGAAGATGTGGCGAAACCTTTGAAAAATGCAAAGGCGGGTATAAAGCCCGCCTTTCCTTATCAATGAAGCAGTCTATGGAGAAAAAGGATCATGAAGATCCATGAATACCAGGCAAAAGAATTGTTCAAAAAATACGAAATCCCCATACCCGCCGGCGGGGTTGCTTTGAGCCCGGAGGAAGCCCATGACGTTGCCGGAAACTTATCGGGATTTCCGGTCGTTATCAAAGCTCAGATTCATGCCGGGGGCCGGGGAAAGGGGGGCGGTGTAAAACTTGCACATTCCCTGGAAGAGGTGCAAGGCATTGCCGCTCAAATCATCGGGATGAATCTGGTTACACACCAAACCGGTCCTGGGGGGAGGCGAGTGAAGAAAACACTTGTCGAACAGGGGCTTGAAATAGAGAAAGAGCTTTATCTGGGCATTGTTCCAGATCGGGCAACCGCAAAAATTGTTATCATGGCCAGCGAAGCCGGTGGTATGGATATTGAAACGGTGGCGACACAGACACCTGCAAGGGTCATCAAAGCACATGTCGATCCACTTGTCGGGATCCAGCCCTTTCATTGCCGCCAGGTTGCTTTTGGCCTCAACCTGACACCTTCGGTTATGAAGCAGTTTGTTCCAATGCTTACCCGTTTGTACCATCTGTATATTGATTATGACTGCACCCTGGTGGAGATCAATCCCCTTGTCATTACAGCCGAGGATACGGTTGTTGCTTTGGATGCAAAGATTGATTTTGATGATAGTGCGCTTTTCCGTCACAAGGATGTTCTGGAATTCCGCGACCTGGATGAAGAGGAACCCCTTGAAATTGAAGCTTCCCAATTTAATCTGAACTATATAAAGATGGACGGAAACGTGGGCAATATGGTCAATGGGGCGGGGTTGGCAATGGCGACCATGGATATCATAAAGCTTGCGGGGGCAGAGCCGGCTAACTTCCTTGACGTGGGCGGAGGTGCCAGCGCTGAAATGGTTGAGAATGGTTTCAGGATAATTCTCAGTGATGAAAATGTTAAAGGGTTACTGATTAATATTTTCGGTGGAATACTGCGCTGTGATGTACTGGCACAAGGTGTCGTTCAGGCGGCTCAGAAAATAGGTATCGGCATTCCGGTTGTAATCCGGATGGAAGGGACAAATGTAGAGGAAGGTCGGAAAATTCTTTCTGAGTCCGGACTGAACCTGATCACTGCGGTTGACCTAAAAGATGCGGCCCAGAAGGTGGCTCAACTGGTAAAGGACTGAGACCTCTGAAGAACGCCCGCTTTGAAAAAAATACCGGATGACTCCGCTGATATGTTTAACCATAAGTCTTTGAGAAGTTACTTCGTCAAAGGTTAAGTGAATTTTAAGCGATCCTTTTCTAAGGGCAATTGGCGGATTAAAAACAGCGAGGAAACGAAAATTGGGTATATTTATCAATAAAAATACGCGGTTGCTGGTACAGGGCATAACGGGTAATGAAGGTCAGTTTCACACCCGGCAGTGTATCGATTACGGAACGAATGTGGTGGCAGGGGTCACACCAGGAAAAGGTGGACAGAAAATGGATGATGTCCCTGTATTTAATACGGTGAAAGAGGCCGTAGATTGTACCGGGGCAAATTGCAGCATGGTTTTTGTCCCTCCCCCCTTTGCAGCCGATGCCATCATGGAAGCTGCAGACGCCGCTATGGACATGATTGTTACGATTACCGAAGGCATTCCGGTCAAGGATATGATGAAAGTGAAGAATTTTCTTAAAGGTAAAAGATCCCGTCTAATCGGACCGAACTGCCCTGGAATCATTACCCCTGGTGATTGTAAAGTCGGCATCATGCCGGGACCTATCCACAAACCCGGTGGTCCCATCGGGGTTATATCCCGTTCCGGCACCCTGACCTATGAAGTGGTCTACCAACTCACCCAAAAAGAGATCGGCCAGACCACATGTATTGGTATTGGCGGCGATCCGATTGTCGGTACCAGCTTTATCGACTGTCTGGATGCATTTGAAAAGGATTCCGAAACCATGGGAGTGGTTTTGGTTGGGGAGATCGGCGGTACTGCTGAGGAAGAAGCTGCTGAATTTATTAAAAGGAAAGTGAAAAAACCAGTGGTCGGTTTTATTGCAGGACTGACCGCTCCTCCCGGGCGGCGTATGGGACATGCCGGAGCAATTATTAGCGGTAACAGCGGGACCGCCCTTGGGAAAATTACTGCCATGAAATCCAGTGGCATTCATGTTTGTGAAGACCTGGGTACCTTTGGTGAATTGTGTGCCGAGGTGTTTCAATCGTCTTGATCAACTTCAGCGCAAAAACTGCGATATTCCTGTAACGACCACCAAGGGCTCAAAGGTATTGGCTCCGACTGATCCGGGATTCCTGAATTATGCATGAAATGGGCATTGCAATGCAAATTGTTGAAATTGCAACCGCATCGATACCCGATGATGTTAAAAATATACGGGTTGAGCGGGTTAATCTGAAGGTTGGCAAACTCGCTGCGGTTGTACCGGAAAGTCTTCGGTTTTGTTTTGAAATTGTCGCCCAAGACACCCCTCTTTCCGGTGCCGAACTTGTCATTGAAGAAATTCCTGTGGTCGCCAGATGTAATCACTGTTCTTCTGAGTGGACGATTGACGAACCTGTTTTTACCTGTCAAAAATGTAACAGTGGCGATATAGAGCTTCTTTCAGGGCGAGAGCTAGATATTCATTCCATTGAAATTTTTGATGAGGATGCTCAAAATGCTGATTAACGGCTTTAAAAATCGAATTCGTTACCACCGGCAATCGTCTCCTAAATCCCCTCATTTGCATGCCGGAGATCATCCTGCGGGCGGGAGTAAAATAACCGCTACCCGTGAGATTAAGGTGGTTCGCAAGGTGTTGGATGTGAACGATGCCATGGCCGCCCGAAACCGGGAAGTGTTCGCGGAAAAAAATGTTTTTGTTCTCAATATGATGAGCTCGCCGGGGTCAGGTAAAACGACCACCCTGGAAAAGACGCTTGCCAAAATCATGCCGGAAATAAGAAGCGCGGTCATCGTGGGAGACATTTGCACAACGAATGATGCTGACCGTCTGGCCGTGACGGGTGTCCCGGTTGTCCAGATTAATACCGACGAGTTCGGCGGTGACTGTCACCTGGCTGCCCATGTCATTGAAAAGGCGGTCGGCAACCTGGATCTAGATAACCTGGATCTTTTAATCGTGGAGAATGTTGGGAACCTGGTCTGCCCCGCCGAGTTTGATATCGGTGAGAATTTACGAGCGGTGGTTCTTAGTGTTACAGAAGGGGAAGATAAGCCTTTAAAGTATCCATTGATGTTTCGCGTGTGTGATGCGGTCCTTCTAAATAAAATTGATTTGCTCCCGTATCTCGAATATGACAGGAAGCTGGCCGTCAAAAATATCCTGCAGATACATCCTGAAATTCCCGTTTTCGAAATATCGGCCCAGACAGAGGAAGGGTTCGAACCCTGGCTCAATTGGTTGACGCAAAACGTCAAACAGAAATTGAAGTAAATATATATATTGGTAATCGTTCACGGGTTCAGATGTTCTGACGTTCAAAGGTTTAGTATTCACCCAAAATCTGAACCTGTAACCGCTTATCTGTATCGTTAACCAGTCTCAAGATCGACCTGCCGGACAGAAATGATATTCGGCAGGGACTTTACCTCTTCAATTACTTTCTCATCTGCAGGGGTATCGATGTTTACCATACACAGGGCTCGTTCGCCTCGCCTTCCAAGCTGGAAGCGGCCAATATTAATGCCGTGACGGCCAAGGGTTGTGCCTACATTTCCGATCACGCCAGGTTGGTCGATATTTTGAATAACAAGCATCGATCCTTCAGGTATTGCATCCATATAGATGTTCCCTAGCCTGACGATCCTCGGATATTTTTTCGCAAATACGGTTCCCCATATTTCGTCAAAACCCTTTTCTTCGCCTTCCAGCTTAATTTTAATCACGCCCGCAAAATCATCTTTGTCCTGGCTGATCATTTCTTTGATATTTAATCCTTTTTCCTCGGCAAGCGCCGGCGCGCTTACATAGTTCACAGGTGTGTCGGTAAATGAGCCCAGAAGTCCCTTGAGGATCGCATGGGTCAGCGGCCTTGTCTCAAGGTTTGCCATGTCTCCCGTATACGATACCGTGATGGCGTTTATTTTTCTTACCAGCTGCCCTATCAATGAGCCCATTTTCTCTGCCAGGTTAAGATGGGGGAGCAGCCGATCCATCACTTCTCTGGATAGGGACGGAAAGTTGACGGCATTGGTTATGACACCGTTGATCAGATAAGCAGCGATTTGACTTCCGATCATGTCCGCAACCTTATTTTGGGCTTCGCCGGTACTGGCGCCTAAATGGGGTGTGAAGATAACATGGGGATGCTGGAGGATGGGCAAGTTTGGATCCGGCGGTTCCTTGGGGAGAACATCCAGGGCGGCACCTGCAACATGCCCACTGAGGATGGCCTGGTAAAGATCATCGAGTTCGATCATTTCGCCTCTGGAACAGTTGATGAGCCTTACCCCTGGCTTCATTTTTTTAAGCGTAGATGCGTTGATCATATTCGCTGTTTCTTTTAAACGGGGTACGTGTAGGGTAATAAAATCCGCACGTGCCAGAAGGTCATCGAAGGGAACGAGTTCAACCTGGAGAGCATTGGCGGCATCTTCACTGACCAGAGGGTCGGTCGCGATGACTTGCATTTTGAGACCGTTTGCCCGTGTCGCCACTACTCGGCCGATTTGGCCAAGGCCGACGATGCCCAATGTTTTATCCATAATTTCAACACCTGTCAGATGCTTCTTTTCCCATTTGCCCTGACGCAGGGACGCCGTCCCCTGGGGAATGTTTCTGGCCAGGGCGAGCATGAGCGAAAT
The DNA here is from genome assembly GCA_019309945.1 of Deltaproteobacteria bacterium. Taxonomy (GTDB): domain Bacteria; phylum Desulfobacterota; class Desulfobacteria; order Desulfobacterales; family JAFDFH01; genus JAFDFH01. The sequence goes on along the minus strand of JAFDFH010000024.1, from coordinate 4,079 downwards.
AGTATGCTCTGCGGTGGTAATGGTATTCCCGCCCGGGGCATTCATCACAACGATTCCCCTTCTAGTGGCTGCCTGGACATCGATATTGTCGACGCCGATACCGGCACGGCCAATGGCCTTAAGCTGCTTCGCCTTTTTTAAAACGCCATCGGTAATCTTGGTCCCGCTCCTTATCGCGAGGGCATCAAATTCGCCGATAATCTCGGCTAATACTCAACGGTAACCTCTATCCTTCCGGTTGCTTCAAGAATTTCCTTTGCCACTGGCGACATGTTGTCCCTGATCATGACTTTATACATATACGGCCCCTTATCTTTTTTTAGCTTGCCATCTGGCATTCCTGCCAGAAGGGAGACATTTTTCTCAACCGCTCAATAATTGGTGGAAGCTGTTCAACGATAAAGTTGATTTCATCCTCAGAGTTGTATGTGCTGAGGCTAAAACGAATCGTTCCGTGGGCGGCCGTAAATGGTACTCCCATTGCACGTAAAACATGTGATGGCTCTAAAGAGCCCGAGGTACACGCAGATCCCGATGATGCGCAAATACCCAATTCGTCCATCATTAACAAAATGGATTCACCCTCCACGTATTCAAATGCAATGTTTGTAGTGTTTGGAAGGCGATTTTTTCTGTCTCCGTTGATCATCGTATTTGGAATTGTGTTAATAATTTCATTTTCAAGCTTATCTCTAAGATGTTTTATGCGGGTATTTACTTCCTCGATATGATCAACAGCTAATTCGCACGCCTTTCCAAGGCCGACAATAGAGGCGGAATTCTCTGTTCCGCCCCTTCGTCCACTTTCCTGATGCCCCCCGATTAAAAACGGAGAAAACTTGGTGCCCTTACGGACATAAAGGGCTCCGACACCTTTGGGCGCATGAAGTTTATGACCGGAAAGGGAAAGCATATCCAGGCCGACATTCCTGACATCCACAGGTATCTTTCCTATGGCCTGGACAGCATCGGTATGAAAAACGACACCTTTTTCCTTTACGGTTCGAGAAATTTCTTCAATCGGGAAAATGACACCGGACTCATTGTTAGCCCACATGATGCTCACAATGGCCGTGTCATCCGTAAGATTTTCATATAGATAATCAACATCGAGGCGGCCTTTTCGGTCAACAGGGACAAATGTCACCCGATAGCCGTTTTTGGAGAGATATTCACACAGATTTTTTACAGCCGGATGCTCCACTCGCGTTGTTATGATATGCATTTTGTCAGGATAGGACCTTATTGCCGCCTGGATCGCGGTATTGTTGCTTTCAGTGCCACAGCTGGTAAATATTATCTCTTCCGGTGAAGCCCCTATCAGTGACGCGACTTTTGCGCGGGCCTCTTTTATCTTGTGACCGACACTGCCGCCAAACGTATGCATACTGGATGGATTTCCGTATAATTCATGAAAGTAGGGAAGCATCTCTTCGAGCACTTCCGGGGCCACCTGTGTGGTCGCATTGTTGTCTGTATAAATCACTTTCATTGCTGTACCTCCTCCACCACAAGTTCCGGTGTAACCAGTTCACGCAGCTTTGCCTCAACATAATGTTTGAGTGTAACCTGGGAGATACTGCATGTTGCACATGCGCCGCGTAGTTTCACGAAAACCCGGTCCCCATCGACATCGATCAGTTCAATATCACCGGAATCTTTTTTCAACTCCGGTCTGATTTCGCGTTCCAGGGTCTCTTCGATCAGCCTGATTTTCTGGATATTTGACAATTTCATGGGCTTTTTTTCGGCCGACCGCTCTTTGCTGACGATTGTGTCTATGATATCTTGTATTTTTTCGTGGCAGTTACCGCAACCACCGCCGGCTTTAATGTAATCGGTCACATCCTCGATGGTTGTAAGATTGTTTTCACTGACCGCCCGTTCAATTTCAAGGTCTGTGACGCCGAAGCATTCGCAAACGATTTCACCTTCTACCTTTTTATCGGCTTCACCCCGATAAAAGGCGATCGCTCTTTCAAGGGCATCCCGTCCCATCACCGAGCAATGCATCTTTTCTTTGGGAAGACCGCCAAGATATTGTGCGATATCGTCATTTGTGATCTTTTTGGCCTCATCCAGGGTGAGACCTTTGAGCATTTCGGTCAGCGCCGATGAAGATGCAATGGCGCTTGCACATCCGAAGGTCTGGAATTTTGCATCCTTGATCCGCTCATTTTTATCAAGTTTAAAGGTGAGTTTCAAGGCGTCGCCACAGGCCATAGAGCCCACTTCGCCTACACCGTCGGCATCCTCTACCACCCCCACGTTCCTCGGGTTAAGAAAATGGTCTTTTACTTTATCTGTATATTCCCACATGGTGTCCTCCAATCTTATCAAATCTTTTAAGCTATTAGCGCAACATATAGTAACTTCTCAATATGTTCCGGTAGGCCTGCTGCGTCATCCGGCAATTTTTTTCAATACGGCCAAAACTTGCCGTTAAGGGCGCCTAACAGTGCCCCGCGCACGGGATCTAAGATGAGTGTGTCGCTTAGCACAAACGGGCTACAATAAACAATTTATGCTGTTCGGGCCACTGTAAGCCGCCCTAAACGGCTTCAAACAGTTGCCCGCTTTGAAAAAAATACCGGATGACTCCGCTGGTATGTTAAACCATAAGTTTTTGAGAGGTTACAACATACAATCCGTAATTGTTAAAATTCAAAATATTACATTTATTATATTAATCACTCCATCGCAAAAGGAAAGTCTGTCACTAAAAACATCGTCTATCACAGTGGCGAGTCTTTTATCATCTGGTTCCACAGAACTTATTGAGATGTTACGCGGGTTTGAGATAATTGCAGCTGGTAAAATTTCAATTTTGAAAAAATGTAAGATGTAAAAATTATTCTTAAAAACTATTCTTTGAGCCATATCCTGTCAAGACAATATTTTAACCATTTCAGTAAGTCATAAATTTTGTTGGACATAAGGGAGTGGTTATGGCAAATTGTTCAATTAAGAACGGCAGGCCTGCTTTTACAAGGACGTAAAGCTTGATGAATTCGTAAAAAGGCTTCTTTTCAGACTTTTTACGAGTTTATCGTGTGGGCATACAATCTGGATCATGATCGTTTAAGGTAAATTCTGGAAAGGAGGAGAAGTTCATGAGTGTACGCAAAGCGATTTTTGCAGGCAGCTGGTACCCCCGCAATGCCGCCGAATGCGAGAAGGAGATCGAAAATTTTCTTGAAGATAAAGACATTCAAGTCCCTCCGAAAAGGCGCTTGGTCGGGGGGATTGTCCCCCACGCCGGGTGGTACTTTTCAGGAAGTATCGCATGCAACGTCATCTATTATCTTGGGAAAGAAGAACCTCCGGATGTTTTCATCATCTTTGGAATGCATCTTCATTCCGGTTCTCCCTGCCATATTATGACGGAAGGTGCATGGGAAACGCCTTTTGGTGAAATTCAAATTGAAAAAACGCTGGCCGGCGAGCTTACCGAAAGATTTGCTTTTGATATCGAGACGCCGCAATATTACAGCCAGGACAATACCATAGAACTTCAGCTACCCTTTATAAAATACTTCTTTAAAAATGTGAAAGTTGTTCCCATTGGTGTGCCTCCTGCAAAAATCGCCATTGAGATTGGAAAGACGATTGCTGAGATTTCCACCAGACTTGGGTTGAATGTAAAGATTCTGGGTTCCACAGATCTTACCCATTACGGCTTTAACTATGACTTTGCACCTAAGGGAACCGGTCCGGAAGCGGCAAACTGGGTTCGCAATGACAACGATCGCAGGATTATCGACACCATGCTTGCGATGGATCCTGAAGGAATTATCACCGAAGCGCTGGCAAGCCGGAATGCATGCTGCTCCGGTGCTGCCGCTGCGGCGATTGCGGGGGCAAAACAGCTTGGGGCCGATCATGCGGATTTACTTGTTTATGCAACCAGCTATGATAAAAGTCCCGGCGACAATATGGTAGGTTATACTGGAATTGTATTTTAAGTAACCGTTCACGGCTTGAAACTTGAAATTGGAAAGTAGAAATTGGGGCGAGATGAAACGAGTTTAGGAGTTGGATGTCTACAAACTGGCGGAAGCGTTAGCAGATATGGTCTG
>JAFDFH010000215.1 GCA_019309945.1 Deltaproteobacteria bacterium | reverse complement strand
AAGGCTGGGAAACGTCACGCCGCCAATCTGGAGGGCTTCGGTAAAGACGCCCAGGGAAAAACCGGCCGGCAATGTGCCGGCCGCTAAACCACGTAAGTTTTGGTAACCCGGGGTATCCACGGTGACTTCACCACTATAGCCACCCCCGGCAGCCCCCTGCCTGCCCTGATAGTTAGTTTCCGTCATTGCCGTCCACTCGGTACCGACTTTAAAATCTTTGTCCACATCGACTTCCATGATCAGGGCTTCAATGTAAACCATGGTTCGGGGAATATCCAGTTTTTCGATGATTTCCTCAAGGACAAGGTAGTCATCTTTGTCTGCCATAATGATTAGGCTGTTGGTGGCCTTGTCCGGGGTGATTTTAACCTTCTCTGAAACGATCGGAGATTCTTTGCGCCCTTTGGCAGCACCGCTCGTTTTTTCCGGCAATGCCTGGAGGACTTTGGCGAGGTCTTCAGCGGTCGCATTCTCCAGGTAATAGACGTGTATTTTTTCTTTTCCCCGGGGGACTTGCTTGTCCAGAAGCCTTATCAACCGCTTGACTCTTGCGGTATCAACCGCACTGGCCAGCAGGACAATCGTGTTTGTCCGTTCATCGGCGACAAACTGGAACACTTTGGGGGTGCCCCCTTTTTTTGGTTTTCGCGAGGTTTGAAAAACCGATTTCAAAAGGGTTACCAGTTTACCGGCATCTGAGAATTCCAGGGGAACAACGGAAATTTCCTGACCGATGCCGGTAATATCGATCGCTTTCAGAATCCGCATCAGCCGCTGTATGTTTGAATAGACATCCGTGACAATCAGCATGTTGGTGGGAGAATAGGAAAGGATGACACTGCTTTTGGAAACCAGAGGGGCAAAAAGCCGTTTAACTTGATCAGGGCTCGCGTAAGTTAGGGGGATGAGCTGGGTAACCACCTTGTCATCCGGAAACGCAGCCTCTTCTTTTAACTTGGTTTCGATGCTCTTTGTGCGGGCATCAGGGGAGGGTACGATTTTGATCACTTGGCCGGCTTGCACCGTGCTGTAGCCATGAACTTCTAAAACTGATTGGAAGACCCTGTAGGCTTCTTTTACGGATATCTTGGTAGGCGAAATGATGGTTACTTTTCCCTTGACGCGGCGATCGACAATGAAATTCTTACCGGTTAATTCACTGATGAATTTAATAAAAATAGTAATATCAACATTGTTGAAATCGATCGTGATATACCGTTCCATTTCTTCATCCGTCCGTAAAGTTTGATTACTTGTCGGAACTCTTTGGGGCGTACCGGGGCTTCCAGGAGTCTGCGCAAAGGACAAGTTGGCATGCAACACAAATAAAATACAAATCAACAAACAGATGTTACCCTTTGGATTGCTAAAAAATGATTTCATTTTTATACCGGCTGCTATTCTATCAAAAAACATGCCAAAACCCTGAATGATAACCTGAATGATAAATAGACAATTAAAGCATTTGGTTATAAAAAAATAATACCTGGTTATGCGCACAGGAACTTATACATTTCTTTTCATTTATTGTAAATATATTTCACATAAGATAAATTTCTGCTTTTACGGAAACCAAAAAAATCTTTTCCTGCAGGCCTTGGAGGCTGTAAAATTTTATAATCTGGATGGATTAAAATGGGGTTGCCAGGTGAAATTTGCGAGGTGAACCGGGGAAAAAACGAAATAAATTCGTAACTTATCAAAAACTTATGATTAAACCTACCAGCGGAGTCATTCGGTCATTTTTTTCAGAGCGGGCAACTGTTTGAAGCCGTTTAGGGCGGCTTACAGTGCCCCGAACAGCATAAATTGTTGATTGTAGCCTGTTTGTGCTAAGCGCCACACTCATTTTAGATCACATGCGCGGGGCACTGTTAGGCGCCCTTAACGGCAAGTTTTGGACGTATTGAAAAAAATGACCGGATGGCGTAGCGGGCCTACCGTAATATATTGAGAAGTTACATAAAATCCGCATAAAGCCTTTATCGCGCCTATTTTATCCGTTTAAAACATACGGAAAAAAAACCGTCCATGTTGTGAACATGTGGAAATGTCCTCAGATATCCTTTTGCGTTGACCAGTGAACGGACCTTATTGGAGATTTCCATGGGGTTATTTATTATGACAAACAATGGGTGTTTGTTCAAAAAAACGTTTACCACCGCGTCATTCTCTTCAGGTTCAGTACTGCAAACCGCGTACACCAGAATACCTGATGGTTTGACAAGAGGCGACAGGATGTCCAGAAATTTTATCTGTCTTTCGCTTTGATACCGCAATTTATTTTTTGACATGGACCATTTCGTGTCTGGGTTTCTCCGAAGGACACCCAGGCCTGAACAAGGTGCATCCAAAAGAATCCGGTCAAACATGCCAAGGGGTTTTCCGTTCATGGTGTTATTTAAATTGTATGGGGCCGTTGTGACGGTTTTAATTCCAAGGCGGCGCATTTCAGACTCGAGCCGCATGAGCTTTTCCGTATTTTTATCCATGGCGACAATTCTGCCGTGATTTTTCATCATCTGGGCAATATGTCCGGTTTTTCCTCCGAGACCGGCGCATGCATCTAAAATGGTTTCCCCGGGCTGGGGATTTAAAAAATGGGAAATGAGCTGGGCCGCCTCGTCCTGAACCTGAAACCATCCTTCCTTAAAGGATTTTATTTCCGAAACAGGTACCTCCGGATTGCAAAAAGAGATGCCTTCAGAAGAATAAGTCGTGGGCTCGACCCTTTGGGCGTTGATCTCTAAAGCGTGAGCCAACTTTTTTCTAGTTGTTTTAAGGGTATTGGTTCGTATGGTAATGGGAGGGATCGTATTAATCGCATCACAAAGGGCCTCGGTCTCGGCAAGCCCGAAATGACCGATCCATTTTTTGATCAGCCATTTTGGAAAAGACTTACCTATGGATAGGGCCGCTTCCGGATCTTTCTCAACGGAAGGGTAGGGAACATTTTTATACCCTCTTGCAGCATTGCGCAGGAGCGCATTGACATATCGGACGACCCAGGGCTCGGCAAAGGACTTGGCCATTTCCACGGTTGTGTCCACTGCGGCAGACACCGGTATCCGATTTAAATAGATAAATTGAAAAAGTCCGATCCGCAAAGTGTTTAAAACCCTGGGATCGATCTTGTCCAGGGGAGTTTTGGAAAAGTGATCAATAATCCAGTCGATCCGCTTTCGCCATCTGAGGACCCCGTAAACAATGGCGTAGAGCAAGGATCGATCCCGTTTTAACATAAGGGGATATTTGTGATGTGTATTTTCTAAAACGGCATCCAGGGTTTTTCGACCACTTTCCAGCGCATTCAAGACTGTTAGTGCGATTTTACGCGCATCACCCGGTATGTTTTTTCGATTTTGGATATGCATCACCTTTTTAGCAAGGGTTTTTTAACGAAACCTTTGCAAAACTCCTCTTCATGCCCAATTTCGGTGTCAGGCTCAAATTTTAATCCTCAAAATACTCTATTTTAGACTTCGTTGAATAGTTGAGTCGAAAAATGGTCGAGTGGGAAAATATATGCGGACAATTCAAGATGTTATAATCCTTAAAAGTAACTTCTCAATATGTTTCGGTAGGCCCGCTACGCCATCCGGTAATTTTTTTCAATACGGCCAAAACTTGCCGTTAAGGGCGCCTAACAGTGACCCGCGCATGGGATCTAAAATGAGTCTGTCGCTTAGCACACACAGGCTACAATCAACAATTTATGCCGTTCGGGTCACTGCAAGCCGCCCTAAACGGCTTCAAACAGTTGCCCGCTTTGAAAAAAACGACCGGATGACTCCGCTGGTAGGTTGAACCATAAGTTTTTGAGAAGTTACGTAATAACCAATTAACCACTAGACTATTTGACTATTTACGAGGTTTGAACTTGAACAAAAATGAGTATTTTGCAAAGGTCTCGAAACTTGATCGCTGCGCAGCTTTTCAGGAAAACACCGTTCCAGGAGGCAACTCATAGCCCCTAAGAAAATCTTTGATCGGAAGACGCTTTCCGGATTCTCCCTGAATTTCCAGAACAGACAGGGCGCCTTTTCCGGTTGCGATCCGTAATTCGCCGTAAAATCCCTGAATGACTGTACCAGGTGGTTCTTCACCCTTCATGAGTGCAGGGATGGCCTTAAAAATTTTAAGGCGTTTGTTGCCATGAAAAGTAAACGCGCCGGGCCATGGCGTCATGCCGCGTATAAACGCCTCAAGCTTTTCAGCCGGCATGTTCCAATCCATACGTCCGTCACTTTTTTTCAGTAAGGGGGCATAGGTCGCCCGGGTGTGGTCTTGGGGAACGGATTTTAAGGGTCCGGCTTCAAGATCGTTCAATGTCCTGATCAAAAGAGTAGCGGATAGTTCGGACAGACGATCATGGAGAATAGCGGACGTGTCTTCAGGGGTTATTTCAACTTTTTCGAACCGGAGGATATCTCCGGTATCTAGCCCCTCATCCATGCAGATCGCTGTGACGCCCGTTTCCATTTCACCGTTGATAATGGCCCACTGAATCGGTGCGGGGCCGCGATACTTGGGGAGCAGCGAGGCGTGTAGGTTGATTGCACCGAAGCGCGGCAGTTCGAGGAGTGTTTTAGGAAGTATATGTCCAAATGCGACCACGACAAAAATGTCTGATTTAAGCCCTGCTAGGTGCGCAATAAAATCGTTGGCCCCAATCGAGAGCGGCTGGATCACTTCATATCCCAACCGTAAGGCGGCCGTTTTGACAGGTGGAGGGGCAATCTTGCGATCCCTTCCTTTGTAATGACCAATGTAACATCATATCCATTCGTGTTGAGCGCTTCTAAACACGGAACAGCAAAGTCAGGGGTGCCCATAAATATGGTTTTTAACTTTTTTATCACTCTTTTTTCAGTTTCTTTTTCACCCTGCGTTTGTAAAGTTCCCTTTTTAGTGCGCTGATCCGATCAATAAATAAGGTTCCCTTCAAATGATCGATTTCATGCTGCAATACCAGTGCCAGTAAGCCGTCGGCTGAAATACTGAGCGGATTCCCATCCCGGTCCAGTCCCTCAACCAGCACTGATGCCGCGCGCTTCACGTCTGCCCTGAAATCCGGAACGCTCAAACACCCTTCTTCTTCGGATAACATTTCTCCTTCACTGGTAACTATCCTCGGGTTTATCAGAACCTGAAGAGATCGCTTTGCTTCCCTTGGAGAGACATCATAAACGATGATACTTTTGTCAAATCCAACTTGAATCGCGGCCAGTCCAACACCGGGTGCATTGTACATGGTGGAAGCCAGGTCTTCAATGATCTGTTGGATTGTGCCGTCTACATTCTCCACAGGCTTTGTCGGCTGTGCGAGAGATTTATCCGGATAGGTTAAAATATGAAGTATGGTCATCTTTGGTCACTTTTATGGTTTCACCTAAAATCCGTTGTAATGATATAAAATGCGTCACCGAATTTAGTACCTATTTATTCAAATCACATCATGTTTGCGAAGGATTTATCTAACAAAATATTTTCGCCACCAAGGCACCAAGACACGAATTTTAATTATACTAAACATTTATTCTTTGTGTCTTGGTGCCTTGGTGGCTATTATTTCCGGTTTATCCGGGTTAGGAATCAAACACTAATTTTTTTCCGTACGAGACCTGCCATATATTTACCCCGGTTATCACCGCTGAAATAAGACCCACGATGATGACTGGGAACATCTGAACCGCATGATTTGCCAGGGTAAAGCCGGCAGCGTCTTTTGAAGAGACCCCGAAGAGGGTCAATGCAAAGACACCTCCTGCCTCCCAAAGTCCCCAGAAGCCGGGAACGGATGGAAGGGCGATAAAGAAACAGATGATGATCATGACGGTAAAAAGTTCAAGATAAGAAAGTCCGATACCCGGGCAGCCGAATGACATAATGTAATATGAAAATGCCTGCAGGCTCCAGATCATAAAAGAGAGACCAAAACAGCCCAATATCTTTTTAGGGTATTTAACAAGAGAAAAACCAGCGGCAAAGTTTTCTACGACTTTGACCAGGGGTGCCAAGACCTTTTCTCCAATTTTCTGTTTAGAAGAAGGGCTGATAAAAAAAAACAGGGAAGGTATGCCCAGGATTGAATTAATGATAACCCTTCGGCTTGTCTCTATACTGATAACGACTATTCCGAAAATCATACCCAGGCAGAGGGTTAACATCCCGCCGCTGATTGCTTCCAAGGTTTCCCGGTTAAGATGATACCCGCCAAAGGTCATATCAAAACCAGGATCAATCCGGACATATGCCAGCACCGCTGCGAAAGCCATAACAATGAAGCCGACGTCAAAAACCCGTTCAGCCGCAACCGTTGCCAGTCCAGTGGAAAAAGGAACATCATCGTTTTTTTTTAAAATAAGCGGTCGGGCTACTTCACCGACCCTACCCGGAAGGATACAGTTTATCATGAACCCGATCATCAAAGGATGAAATGCCCGCCAGAAGTCAATTTTACGGACCGACGCCAGAATAATTTGCCATCTGATGACTCTTAGAACAAAAGTAAACAAAGAAAAAAGTATCGCTGGGATGATCCAGAGGTAGTTGATGGATGTCAGATAAGACACAAGATCGACGAAGGGCACATTTCGAAAGGCAAGATAAAGCGTTAAAGTGGATAATATGGCCCCCAGTGCCAGGGAGATGATGATATTTTTTTTCATGGGGTTATATAGACAGAATTCCGCGTGCCTTTTCGATATCGTTTTGGATTTGTTTTGAAAGGTCGGAAATATCAGAAAACTTTTTTTCGTCCCTCAGACGTTTTATAAAATTCACGCGGATTTTTTTCCCGCAAATATTTTTATTAAAATCAAGGATATGAACTTCAACCGTGAAGACATGGTCATTAAAAGTGGGACTGTACCCAATATTGGCAACGCCTTTATAGGTTCCATTGAGGCATTCGACGGTTACCGCGTAGACACCTGTTTTCGGACAGAGTTCGTCCTGAAGAATGATATTTGCTGTTGGGAATCCAAGTAGTTTGCCCCCCCGGTCTCTTCCGGTGGTAACGATGCCCCTGATCTGGTAAAAACGGCCCAGCAAATTCTCGGCTTCGGAAACTTTTCCTTCCATGACAAGTTCACGTATTCTGGTGCTGCTGATTCTTCCCGGCCACTTCGATAATTGGATCCAATCGAGAACAACCACTTCAAAATTAAGATGGTCCCCGTAAGTTTTTAAAAGATCAAGATTGCCTTCACGGTTTTTCCCAAAGGTATAATCTTTTCCCACGACGATGGCCTTCATACCGATGCGCTTGACCAGCAAATCCTCCACAAACGCCCTTGCTGTTACCGAAGCGAACCCATGGTCAAATGGTACGCAAATAAGCACATCAATGCCTGTTTTCGTAATCAGTTCAACTTTCTGCTCATAGAGGGTAATCAATGGCGGATGACCGTTTTGCTTTAAGACCTTTATCGGATGAGGTTCAAAGGTCATGGCAATGGAGATGCCGCCAATAGCGGCGGCCTTTTCGATAACCGTATGGAAAAGGGATTGATGCCCGATGTGTACACCATCAAAATTGCCAATCGTAATCACGGTGTTGTTAAAGGGTTTTTGTATCTTTTCGATATGTTCAATAAGCTTCATGCTAACCTTTGCGATCCCATCAATATGGACTTGACAAAACTGTAAAAAAAATTTATATGCACTAAATTCTGCGTTAAATCAACCTTTTTAAATGACCTCTTTTTGTGCCGAAGTGGCGGAACTGGTAGACGCGCTAGGTTCAGGGTCTAGTGTCTGTATGGACATGCGAGTTCGAGTCTCGCCTTCGGCACCACATTAATTTCAACCTTCCGCGTGATATAGACTTTTCTTTGTAAAAACCGGGTATTGTCGTGAATTTTGCTCAAAACCCATGTAAAAGATAAGGCCCCTTTTTAATGGGTCAAGTCCAAAGCCTTTCGGATCGTTTATCTTTTATTTGCTTTTTAAACGTTTCGAATATAATCAAAGCACACCTAAAATACGAAGTACCAATCAGTAAATGAAAAGGAAAAACATATGGGTTGGCTGGGAAAAGTTGTGGGGGGTACCATAGGATTCGCGCTGGGAGGTCCCCTGGGTGCCATTGCCGGCGCAGCCTTTGGTCACGCTTTTGATCAAAGTCATGTCAATCATGACTACAGAGAGGTGGATCGCCTTTCGTCTAATGAGGAAACACAGCTCACTTTCTTTGTTGCGGCCTTTTCAATGCTTGCAAAGCTCACCAAGGCGGATGGACACATAACAAAAGAAGAGATTGATTCCATCGAAAATTTCATGGTGTACGATTTGAATTTAAGTCCTGAAAGCAGGAGGGTTGCCGTAAATATTTTTCAGACCGCTACTGACTCCCGGGAATCTTTTCAGGATTTCGCGGCACAGTTTTACAATCAGTTCCGATTTCAGCCCCAGATTCTCGAGTTCATGATTGATATATTGCTCCGCGTATCCCTTGCGGACGGTGCGTTGAGTGAAAATGAAGAGAAACTGATCTTCGCCGCCGCAAGAATGTTCACTTTTAGTGATCAAGAATACCGCAAAATAAAGTCAAGGCATGTTAAAGAGGTTGTAAAATTTTACGCGGTCCTCGGATGTAAAAGCAACGATTCAGATGATCAAATAAAAAAACAATACCGGAAGCTTGTGATGGAGTATCATCCGGACACGATCGCGTCCAAGGGTTTGCCGGAGGAGTTTACCAAATTCGCTGAGGACAAATTCCGGGAAATCCACGAAGCCTATGAAGCGATAAAAAAAGAAAGGGGTATTTAATATTTAAGGATCTTCTCCAATTTAGTTGGAGAAGAGGGTCCCAGGATTCCAGGGGTCAAGGATTCAAGGGTTTGTTTTCTAAAGACTTTATCAGCGCCTTTAACATTCTTTGGCTTTCTGC
>JAFDFH010000214.1 GCA_019309945.1 Deltaproteobacteria bacterium | reverse complement strand
CACTACAACACCGTAGATGGGACTTTTTTAAGCCCGGTTTTAAGCAATGACTGAACCTCTCAACAATCCGCGTATTCTGATCGTAACGCCTGAAGTCACCTATCTTCCGAACGGTATGGGCAACATGGCCAATTATCTCTCAGCCAAGGCCGGCGGGCTTGCCGATGTTTCAGCGGCGCTGGTCAACGCGCTTTTCGATCAGGGGGCCGATATTCATGTGGCCCTGCCGGATTACCGGGCCATTTTCAATGTTTACATGGGACCCCTGTGGCCCCTGATAAGACAGGAGCTGAGCATCATCCAGAGCAAAATGCCGGATGATAGAACCCACCTGGCCGAAGACAGGGCTTTTTTTTACCAGAACCAAATTTACTCCAACTACAAAGGCGAAAACATCAAGATCGCTCTCGCATTCCAGCGCGAAGTGATCAACAATATTATCCCCCGTGTCCGTCCGGACCTTATCCATTGTAATGACTGGATGACCGGATTAATTCCAGCCGCGGCAAGGGAAATAGGTATCCCCTGTCTTTTTACGATCCATAACATCCATACGGTTAAATCGTCCCTGTCCCACATCGAGGATAGGGGCATCGACGCGGCCTACTTCTGGAAGCATCTTTTTTATGAAAAGACACCCTATGGATACGAGCAAGCCCGCGAGTCCAATCCTGTGGATTTTTTGACCAGCGGCGTTTTTGCGGCCCATTTTGTCAACACCGTTAGCCCAACCTTTTTAAAGGAGATTGTTGAAGGCCGACACAATTTTATTGATGCACCCTTGGATCAGGAACTCGCCAATAAATGGCACGCCGGATGTGCGGTCGGAATCCTCAATGCTCCGGATCCCTCGTTCGACCCCGAAAAAGACAGCAAACTGATTCGTCGCTACACCGCGAAAAATTATATTACGGCCAAACGGGAGAATAAGCGTTTTCTCCAGAAAACCCTGGGACTCATTCAAGATGACCGGGCCCCCCTCTTCTTCTGGCCCTCCCGTCTCGATACGATTCAAAAGGGTTGCCAGCTGCTCGCAGATATCCTCTACCATGTCGTATCCAGTTACTGGGAACAAAACCTGGAAATCGTTTTTGTTGCCAATGGTGAGTTTCAAGGTTACTTCAAAGAAATTGTGGGATTCCATAATTTGCAAAATCGCGTGGCAGTATGCAACTTTGACGAAAATCTGGCCCGGCTGGCCTACGGCGCTTCGGATTTTATACTAATGCCCTCACGTTTTGAACCCTGCGGACTTCCACAAATGATCGGTCCCATTTACGGATCGCTTCCGGTGGCACATGATACCGGCGGAATTCACGACACCATCACGCATCTGGATACGGAAAGAAACACCGGAAACGGCTTTCTTTTCGAAACCCACGACTCCGGCGGCCTGTTCTGGGCCATCCAACAGGCCATGATCTTTTACGGCCTCCCCCAAGCCCAAAAGAAGCGCCAAATTAAGAGGATTATGACTCAGAGTGCCGCCGCCTTTAACCACGCCGTCACTGCGCGTCATTATATCGAACTCTATGAAAAGATGTTGATGCGCCCCCTCATAAACCCGCCGGGATAAGGACCTGTGACAGCAGGCCCGAAGGATGGACGACCTGCAGCCTAAAAAACATTTTTAAAGCCAATACCAACGGAAAGAGTCCATGATTGAAGATCGATTGAAACGTCTGTTGAACAGTGATTTTTTGCTGAAACCTTATAAAAAAATCCTTAAGCATCGTATCGCATCCATACACGCAAAAGAGGCCGCTCTGACCCAGGGAAAAATGAGTTTTAGTGACTTTGCTAACGGCCACGAATATTTCGGTCTCCATTTTCGTAATAATGAATGGATCTTCAGGGAATGGGCACCTCACGCCGGCGCCATCTGTCTAATTGGAAATATGACCGACTGGCAGGAAAAAAAGAAGTTTGCTCTGGACCGAATCAATGAAGAAGGCGTGTGGCAAATACGACTGCCGTCCGAATCCTTGTCCCACGGCGATCTATACCGACTTCATATCCGCTGGCCGGGTGGAGAGGGCGACCGCATACCGGCGTATGCGCGCCGTGTGGTGCAGGACCCCGACACCTTAATCTTTAATGCACAGGTCTGGCTTCCTTCTGCTCCTTATCAATGGCAATGCACGGATTTTTATTGCCCTTCGATTCCTTTATTCATTTACGAAGCCCACGTTGGAATGGCCCAGGAGCATGAGAAAATCGGTACTTTTCGCGAGTTCATCGAAAAGGTGCTTCCCCGTATTGCTGCAAATGGATATAATACCATACAGTTGATGGCAATTCAGGAGCATCCCTACTACGGTTCATTCGGATATCAGGTTTCTAACTTTTTCGCGGCCTCTTCCCGTTTCGGAACGCCGGATGACCTTAAGGCGTTGATCGACACGGCCCACAGTTCCGGCCTTATGGTAACCATGGATTTAGTGCATTCCCATGCCGTATCAAACGAGGTAGAGGGATTGAGTCGATTCGACGGCACATTATATCAATATTTTCACGAAGGACCCCGCGGGGTTCATTCGGCTTGGGATTCCCGATGCTTTAACTACGAAAATCCCCAGGTTCTTCATTTTCTTCTTTCCAACTGTCGTTTTTGGCTCGATGAATACCGTTTTGACGGCTTTCGGTTCGACGGTGTTACCAGCATGCTCTATCTTCACCATGGCCTGGAAAAGGCTTTTACTTCATACGACGATTATTTCGATGAAAGTGTAGATGAAGATGCTTTAACCTATCTCGGCCTTGCCAACCAGCTGATTCATGATATTCGCCCGGATGCAATTACCATCGCTGAGGACATCAGCGGCATGCCCGGGTTGGCTGTACCGATCGCTGAAGGCGGGTTTGGCTTTGACTACCGTTTTGCCATGGGAGTTCCCGACAACTGGATACGCCTTACCAAAGACATATCTGATGAAACATGGCACATGGGCCATCTATGGCACGAACTGACGAACCGGAGGTGGAATGAAAAAACAATCAGTTATGCGGAGTCCCATGACCAGGCCCTTGTGGGTGATCAGACGCTCATCTTTCGCCTTATCGGTGCCGATATGTATGACAGCATGAAATTGTCCCATGAAAATATCCTGGTGGATCGGGGTGTTGCCCTGCACAATCTGATCCGATTTATTACCCTCGCCACCGCCGGCAACGGGTACCTCAATTTCATGGGCAATGAATTCGGGCATCCTGAATGGATCGATTTTCCCAGGGCCGGAAACGCGTGGTCATACCGATATGCGCGACGTCAGTGGCACCTTGTGGATGATTCCAGCCTTAAATATCAATTTCTTGCCCGCTTTGACAAAGACATGCTCGAATTGGCCCAACAGTTTCGTCTATTAGAGTTTCCACAGCCAAATCTTTTGTTCGAACACAATACGGACAAGCTCATTGTTTTTGAACGGGCCGGTCTATTGTTTGCGTTTAATTTTCACCCGACCCGTTCCCACTTCGCATACCGCTTCGATGCACCGCCGGGAAAATACGTGATGATCTTCCATACGGATGCACCGGAATACGGTGGCCACAGTCGTTTAACATTGAATCAACATCATCTGACAATTTCAAACCAGCAACGGCATTTTCTTAGCCTTTATCTTCCTACCCGGACGGCTTTGGTGCTTCAGCCGGTCGATCCTAACTTGGAAAAATCAGCCAGGCAGAAGTGATCGGGGGCATCGAATCCATTATCTTTATATAAATGAATGCAATCATCGTTAGCGATTTACATATAGGATCACGCCACTTTTTATATGAGGACTTTGAATGTTTTCTCAGAAATGTTCCTGAAGATCATGAACTTATCTTAAACGGGGATATTATCGACAATCCTTATCAGCATTTGAAACCACAGCATCAGCGGATCCTTGACCTTATAGAGCAGACCTCCTACCGCCAAAAAGTCGTTTGGGTACGAGGCAATCATGACAATGGCTACGTACCAAGAGGGTTTGAGAAAGTCCACTTCAAGCGTCTTCACAACTTAGAACATAGGTTGTTAATCGCCCATGGGGACGATTTCGACGAGGTCATGCCCAGAAACCAAGCCTTCATGAAGGCTTTTAAACTGATGCACAATTTGAGAGTAAATTTGGGGGCAAAACCAGTACACGTGGCCAAATATGCCAAGAAATGGGAGCTCTTTTACAGGTTCCTCCGCAAAAATGTAATGATCAACGCCGCAAATTGTGCCATCGAAAATGGTTATGAAGCGGTCACCTGTGGTCATACGCATTACCCTGAGGATAGAGTTTTCAATGGAATTAGGTACATTAACACAGGGGCTTGGACCGAACTTCCAGCATTTTACCTTCAAGTAACCGATGATGAAATAACACTAAATAGTGCCCGAACGAAAACTAGGATTTTTGTTTGAGATCAAGGAAGACGAAAATTTTAACCACAGTAATACTGGTAGTATTTCGAGGATTAAAATTTGAGTCTGACGCAGATATTGGGGGAAAAGACAGTTTTCGTTCAGGCACTAAGTCTTAAACGGAAAAACGGATTGAGGAGGAAGGGAAAAAACAAAAGATGTAGGGTCGGGGGCAAATCTGGACTTGGCAGTAACCCATTGTATGAGTCCTGATCGTAATCTCTTTCCATTTGCCCTGATATTTCCCCTCAACAGCATCGATAATTTGTTTTGCCGTTAGAATCTGGTCTTTTGATATGAAGACTTCTTGTATAGCTTGGGCGCAAGTTGTCATTTGAATTCACCTAATTGCTGAAAATTTAATCCATAATCGCCTTTGTAAATGCATCAACTGCATCCGCATAAAATTCGATGCTTACTTTAGTTGCCATTTCATCGGAGAGTTCAAATAATTGCTTTCGAGATGATATGGGCATCAACAAAGCCATTGCACCTTTTTCCACAGCCAGTTCGGCAACGGCAACCGGATTTGGTACCATTTCAACGGAACCTCCAAGATTTAACGCGCCAACAATGATAAGT
>JAFDFH010000213.1 GCA_019309945.1 Deltaproteobacteria bacterium | reverse complement strand
GCGACAACCTGGAAACGCTTCGCCTCGTTGAAGCTGCCTATATAACCTCAGGCCTTGATACCATTTAACAGCTTACCGCTACATTCAGCATACCATGATCAAGCTGTAATTTCTGCAAAAGTTTCCAGTTTATTTATGTAACTTTTTATATAAAAATATCTCTTTAATCAAAACAACTTATGAAAGGAGAATTTTAAGATGCGCTTGAAAACGATGGGTATGATTGGTTTGATTTTTACTTTAGCGCTTGTAATTATTCCCGCCTGGGGAGCAGATTTCAGCACCTACACCAACGCGGAGTTGGAGTCGATGCGCGGCACCATGAAAGATGCCTCAGCTGAAGATCGTGATGCTTTTAGGAAAGAACGGCAAAATCGACAGCAGTCCATGACGGCTGAAGAACGCCAAAAATATAATGGTCGTTCTTCAAATGCGCCTGCTGATGGGTCTGGATACCGGAAAAATGCGCCTGCCGATGGATCTGGATACCGGAAAAATGCTTCTGAAGGAGGATACGGCAAGAATCAACAGAAAGGTAATGCCGGCGGTGGTGGTTATGGGAAACGCCACAGAAACCGCCAAGGTGGCGGCGGGGGCGGCCGTAACTAACAATCTTATCAACAAGTTGGTGGGAAATAGAACGAATAAAATAAAAAAGGACTTAGAATATCATCTAAGCCCTTGAATTTACTGGCGGGGACGACGGGACTCGAACCCGCGACCTCCGGCGTGACAGGCCGGCGTTCTAACCAGAACTGAACTACATCCCCGGAATTTTATCTTTTAATGGTAGGCGGAACAGGGCTTGAACCTGTGACCCCCGGCTTGTAAGGCCGGTGCTCTCCCAACTGAGCTACCCGCCCGCTTCATTAAAAGTTTCCTGCGGTTTTAAACGAAGGAAACAACAGCTAACAATTTGATGAAATAATGTCAAGTTAAAATTAATAACCTTAAAATTAATAACCGGCCACATATAAATTAACCACTCAAAGCCTATATTAAGGGTGTTCGCTGTTCTATGGATTTAGATGCCACCTCAAGGGAAATATCGCTTCTTTTAAAAAGGTTTTCGCCTTCGCCAACGATCAGGGCGTGGGTCAGGACCTCATCCATATGTTCGATCGGAACAATATCTACCTGCTTTGATATACTGGCGGGTATATCCTTTAAATCCTTTTCGTTTTCTTCGGGAATGAGAACTTTTTTAATTCCCCCCCGGTGGGCGGCCAGAATTTTTTCTTTAAGGCCACCGATGGGAAGTACGCGCCCCCGCAGGGTGATTTCACCCGTCATGGCAAGCTCGTGGTGAACAGGTCGTTTGGTTATGGCCGAGACAATGGATGTGCACATGGAAATCCCCGCAGAAGGCCCGTCCTTGGGTATGGCGCCTTCGGGAATATGTATGTGCAGGTCATGTTTTTTGAAAAACGTTTTGTCGATCATCAGTGAATCGGCGCGTGAGCGGACATAACTCACGGCGGCATGGGCGGATTCCTTCATGACATCACCCAGTTTGCCGGTGACCGCTAACTCGCCCTTGCCGGGCATAACCAGCGTTTCCACACACAGCAGTTCACCGCCTACCTGGGTCCAGGCCAGGCCGGTGACGAGACCGATCTGGTCTTTTTCCTCAATCTGTCCGTGACGAAAACGGAGCGGTCCCAGATATTTGGGGACAGATCGTGCCGTTACCTTGAACTGGCTGCCGCCGTTTTGCTTTACAACCTCACGGGCAATTTTCCGGCAGATAGACGAAATTTCACGCTCCAGATTTCTGACCCCGGCTTCACGGGTATAGCGCTGAATAATGGTGAGAATGGCATTTTTAGAAAAACGAACCTTCTTCTCTTCAAGGCCGTTCATTTCGATCTGCTTGCGTACCAGAAAGCCTTTGGCGATGTGATACTTTTCATACTCGGTATAGCCGGGGAGGCGGATCACCTCCATCCGGTCCTGCAGGGGGAGCGGTATGTCCGGCAGGGTGTTGGCCGTTGTGATGAACATGATGTCCGAAAGGTCATAATCGACATCCAGGTAATGGTCATTAAAGCCGAAGTTCTGCTCGGGATCGAGGACTTCCAGAAGTGCGGCCGAAGGATCTCCTCGAAAATCCATGCTCATCTTGTCGACTTCGTCCAGGCAGAAGACAGGGTTGTTCACACCCACTTTTTTCAAAGACTGGACGATCTTGCCGGGCATCGCACCGATATAGGTACGGCGGTGTCCTCTAATTTCCGCTTCATCCCTGACGCCGCCCAAAGAGAGGCGGATAAATTTTCTGCCGGTGGCCCGGGATACGGATTTGGCCAGGGAGGTCTTGCCGACGCCCGGTGGGCCCACAAAGCACAGGATCGGCCCCCTGACCTTATTGATCAGGGTTTGGACCGCCAGATATTCCAGAATTCGTTCCTTGGGCTTTTCAAGCCCATAGTGGTCTTCATTTAGAATCTTTTCCGCTTCTTCGATATCCTTTCGGATTTCGCTGTGTTCAAACCAGGGGAGGCTGATCAGCCAGTCAATGTAGTTTCGGACCACAGTGGCTTCGGCCGACATGGGCGTCATCAGCTTGAGTTTTTTAAATTCCTGCTTGACCTTCTCTGAAGCTTCTTCCGACATCTTTTTTGCTTTGATCCGCTCTTCAAGCTCAACAAGTTCGTCATTGGCTTCATCATCCCCACCCATCTCTTTTTTGATGGCCCGCATCTGTTCGTTCAGATAGTAGTTTTTCTGGGTGCTTTCCATCTGTTCTTTGACGCGGTCTTTAATCCGCTGGTCCATTCGGAAGATATCGGTTTCCATCTTAACCAGAGAAAGGAGAGCGGAAAGCCGTTCTTCCAGACGAACGGTCTCAAGCAGCTTCTGCTTGTCTTTGATCTTAAATGTAAAATGCGCGGCCACGGTATCCGCTAGCTGGGAGGGGTCTGTAATGGAGGCAACACTTTTAGTAAGTTCTTTGGATATATTCTTATCTAGCTCGGCATATTCTTCAAAGCTGTTGACGATGGCGCGGGTCAGGGCTTCGGATTCAGCCACGGTGATCACCGGCTCGGTAATGAGTTCGACCTCCACCTGGAAAAATTCATCATTAGGGATAAAACGAACAATGCGCGCCCGCTGTTTTCCCTCCACCAGTGCTTTTACGGTGCCGTCCGGAAGCTTGAGGAGCTGGAGCACATTTCCGATGGTTCCCACCATGGCGATATCTTTTGCGGTCGGATCATCAACTCCGGGTTTGTCCTGAGTGGACAGGAAAACTTCTTTGCCGTTGTTCATGGCCTGGGTAAGGGCATTTACCGACTTGCTGCGACCGACGAAAAGAGGCGCAACCATATGGGGAAAAACAACAATGTCCCTGAGTGGGAGCAGCGGGTATAAAAGTGAGGTCGTTTGATTATCGTCAAATTTTGTCATTTTCAGTATATCTACCGTTTTTATGGTTTGGGTCTTTAAATTTATTAGTGCTTGCTTTACATATGGCTAACGAAAGTGATTAAACACAATTTTCGTTATCCTCTATCAGGCCTGTTTTTTTGTCTGTTCGTACAGAAGAATCGGATCTTCATTGTTCAGGATCACATCTTCGCCCACCACGCATTCCTTCACATTTTCCGTGGAGGGGATCTCATACATAATTTCGAGCATGCAGGTTTCCAGTATTGCACGAAGGCCCCTGGCACCGGACTTGCGCTTAAGGGCCTCTTTTGCGATGGCCAGAAGAGCGCTGTCGGTAAACCTTAAATTAACCCCTTCGATTTCAAACAATTTTTTAAACTGCTTGATCAGTGCATTTTTGGGTTCCGAAAGAATCCGGATCAGGGCCTTTTCATTCAATTCGCCAAGGGTTGCAATAACCGGAAGGCGGCCTAAAAATTCGGGAATCATTCCGTATTTGATCAGGTCTTCGGGCTGAACATCTTTAAGCGTTTCTCCGATACTTTTTTCGTTATGCTTGACGATCTTGGCCCCAAACCCCATGGTTTTGGAACCCAAGCGCCGCTGAATAATTTCAGCCAGTCCGGTAAAGGTTCCCCCGCAGATAAAAAGGATATCCGATGTGTCGACCTTGACAAAATCCTGCTGGGGATGTTTTCGGCCGCCCTTGGGCGGCACGCTGGCGGTGGTCCCTTCGATAATTTTCAAAAGCGCCTGCTGGACACCCTCGCCTGATACGTCACGGGTAATGGATGGATTGTCGGAGCGGCTGGCGATTTTGTCGATTTCATCAATGTAAACAATACCCCTTTTGGCCTTTTCTACATCGTAATCCGCCTTTTGAAGGAGAGATAGGATAATGTTTTCAACATCTTCTCCCACATAGCCGGCCTCCGTTAGACTGGTCGCATCTGCAATGGTGAACGGAACGTTGAGGAATCGGGCAAGGGTCTGGGCCAACAGGGTTTTGCCGCACCCGGTGGGTCCAATCAGTAGAATGTTACTTTTCTGGAGCTCTACCTCGCCCGTGTTGACGGAAGAATCAAGCCGTATGTAATGATTGTGGACCGCCACCGCCAGAATCTTTTTAGCAAGATCCTGTTCAATAACATACTCGTCGAGCATGGCTTTGATCTCTTTTGGGATCAGAGTGAGCTCTAAAGCCTCGGGATCTTTCTGGTTTTCCTCTTCGACGATTTCGCCGCACAGCTGAATACATTCATCACAGATATAGACGGCAGGTCCGGCGATCAGTTTTTTGACTTCCTTCTGATTTTTTCCGCAAAACGAGCAGAAGAGGTTGTCGCCTTCGGTTCCTTTTTTAGGCATTTTTCTCCTCCGTTTTTTCGATTTGATCAAGATCATCTCTATTGATGATCACATGATCGATGATTCCGTATTCTTTTGCTTCTTCCCCCGACATGAAATAATCACGATCCGTGTCCTTTTGTATGACCTTTAAATCCTGCCCGGTATGGATTGCAAGGATGTTGTTCAGCGTCTCTTTCATGCGAAGGATCTCCTTGGCCTGGATGGCTATATCCGAGGCCTG
>JAFDFH010000212.1 GCA_019309945.1 Deltaproteobacteria bacterium | reverse complement strand
GTTGAAATCACCTGTAATTCCGGCAAACAAGTAAATATCATTTTCAGAAATGGTCTTAGCAAATTGCGCCCTATCACCCACTTCTATTTCTTCTATCGTTTTTCCGAGCATATCCTATCCTCCAATATTTCTTGTTTTTACTTTAGAGCCCGTTTCAAAATGTTTCAGTTTGTTCAAGGTCAAGGAAGGCGACCAAATTTTAAATCAGGTTTAACCACAGGAATACATTTAGTATTTCGAGGATTAAAATTTGAGCCTGACGCAGAGATTGGGCAAAATGGGACGTTTTGAAATTGGCTCTTTATAGAAAGAAAAAGGGTAGTATACTACCACCCTTTTTCGAAAAACAGGAAAAGATGTTTACGGCCAAACAATCTTTCCCGACAACAACGAATTTAACATAGTTTATGTCATAGTCAACACGATATTTTTAACCAGCAATCCCGGAATAAAACTACGTAGTTGTGGACTTTTAGTCGTAAAGGTTTCGGTTAATTTAACAAATTGAGCCTGTTCAACAATTAAGATTCAGCGGGCAATAAATTGTCGTGGAACCCGAACCACCCCATAAAATGATTATTTTGTTCAATATTGCTGTTCAATATTAAGAAAAAGCGTAAACAAATTAAAAATTAAAGGGTATTTCCAAATATCCATGGATATTGACTATTCATAACTTCTCAGAACCCGTCCCGGCTTCTCTCCGGTGTGGACGCCGTTATCGTAAAGCAGTTTTCCGGCAACAAATGTAGCAATTATCCCCTCGGCCTTGGCGATAAGGCGCCGTCCGTTCAGCGGAAGGTCACTGACATATTCAGGTCGTTTTGAAACGACGTTATCAGGGTCAAAAAGTACCAAATCAGCCACTTTGCCTTCAACCAAAATTCCTCGATCCGGGATGCTGTAAATTTTGGCCGGCACCGAGGTCATTTTCTGAACAGCCTTTTCCAATGAAAGCGCTTGCCTTTCTCTCACCCATATTTGTAAAACCGCCGTCGGATATCCGGCATCACACAGCATCTCAACGTGCGCACCACCGTCGCCTAAACCGATTAAAAACCGGTCTTCCTTTACCAATCGCTCTACCCCGGCCATATCATAATTGAAAGCCTGAACCTGGTAGCGTGTTTGGAGGTTATCGGCGATACTGATGTTAAAATACACATCGATTGGCCTTTTCCCTTCAGTTCCAGCGATTTCCATGATCGTGCGATTGTGGTACTTTTCCAACTCCGGGTTTCGGACATCAAGCACATTTATGCGTTCCCATATTTCATCGTCGCCTTCCTCCTCGAGTTCCTCAAAAAACGCTTGCCGAAATTCGGGTTTGTTAAAGTGAGCCATCTGTTCATCTGCAGGCCGGTTTATGGCAGGTTCCCAACTTTCATAGGAAGCGAAAACAAAGGGACGGGTAAGGGTGTCCTGAATCAACATCGGGCGCGGCGTTATTTGAGGAATCGCCCGATTTATCAAATCCCCCATCTTTTCTATTGTTTTTTCATGAAAATCAGGTTCTCCCGGCCGAGCAAACAGTGCCAGCCAAGTGGCGTTTCCTCCGCTTTCATCCGTCAACAACCGGAGCATATCCACATCCTCGTCTTTTATCAAACTCCAACCACCACTATTCATGACCATTTGGATGGTACCCCGCCCGACTTTTCTTAACGCCCGACTCAAACCGACCAGTTCTTCTGTGCTTGCATTACGACACGCAAGCGGTCTGCCTTGATATCCGATGTGCCTGAACATAAATGACGTTGAATACCCAAAAGCGCCCTGCTCCATGGCTTCAAGCATTAACCGGTGCATCCTATCGATTTCATCCGCGGTTGCTTGACGTTCCATGGATGCCTCACCCATGACGTAGTGACGAAGTGGTGTGAAAGCGACGAGGCAGGCGACATTGATTCCCAATCCGATATTGTCCAGAACATCCATGTACTCACCGAACGTTTCCCAGTGCCAATCGATCCCCGCCTTCATCACCTCAAACGGCATATCCTCGATATTCACCAGGTCGTACAGCAAAATGTCGCGGGCCTCCGGCTTCACCGGTGCAACGCCGACGCCGCAATTTCCCATGACAACGGTTGTTACACCGTGCCACGGAGAGCAGGTCAGCATCGGGTCCCATGCCACCTGGGCGTCGTAATGGGTATGCGGATCGATAAAACCTGGCGCCAGCACGAGTCCGGCGGCGTCGATAGTTTGGCGGGCAGCCTGACCGGTCTCCTGGCCGATATATGTAATTCGCTCTCCCACAACCCCCAATGTTCCCATATAGCACGGGCGGCCCGTACCATCGCAAATACGCGCATTTTTTATTGATAGATCAAACATATTTGCCTCCTTCGGTTGAGCTTGCACCTCTATTTCTTTTTCTTTTTTTGGGACTTCTTAAATGCGTCATACCTGGCTTTCCCTTCATCGAAGCGCTGCTGCTGCGCTTCCGTGCTGATAAGCAGAGGAGGTGCTTCTCGCGGTTTTCCATCTTCGTCAATGGAAACCATAATAAGATAAGCCGTGTTGGCCAGATAACGTTCGCCCGTTATAAGGGATTCGGCTTCGAGGTCAATCCTTACCTCCATGGAAGCACGGCTGACAAAAGTAAGATAGGCATGTATCAAAACCAGGTTCCCCACTTCTACGGGTGCTAGAAAGCTGATGTCCGCCACCCGAGCAAGTACGATATCTGCCTGGCAATGACGAGCCGCGACAACACCGGCAGCGTTATCGATAAGTTTTATGAGTTCACCCCCATGGATGTATCCTGAAGGATTCGCCTGATCCGGCATCATTACCTGAGCCATTCTGATTTCAGAATGCCTGACGGTTTTTCCCTTAAATTTTTCAACTCCTTCAATGCTTTTCAAAAGATCCCGTAGCCATTTCTCATGAGTTCCTTCGACCACGGTCATTCTTTCAAAGAATTCCGCAATTTCTAAAAAACCTTCTTTTTTGGCCTGCCGGGCAAATTCCGGATAAATTTTTTCATGTTCGAGATGTTCCCCTTGTATGGCCTTCTCTATACTCGCCTTGACATCACCAAGCCCGCCAAGAAACTCAAATTCCTTTCGGGCGTGTTCGCCTTCATTTTCGGCGAGTTCATAAAAGACATCGGCGACATCGTTAAACCCCGCCTTTTTTGCGATATCCCCGGAAAACAGATATCTGTTTCTGGCCTGGGATTCACCTGCAAAAGCTTTCCAAAGATTCTTCTCTGTCTTTGTCCCTTTGAGTGACATAACGGTCTCCAATTTATATCATTTAAGTCGACTGTGAATAAATCGGCGGTCCAGAAGCGTATAAGAACAAGCGAGAAACTAAGGAACCATCACTGTAACGGAAGCCACAGCGATCATTATTTTGTCTCTTGAACCATCTTTACGCAGATGACCGTCTTCTATAAGGCCGCCTAACAGTTGCCCGCTTTGAAAAAAATTACCGGATGACTGCACTGGTATGTTTAACCATAAGTTTTTGAAAAGTTACACAAAACGAGGTTTGACCCCTCTATGCTCTAGATCTTGTAAAAGATAACGCTTTGCAGTGTGTTGCCAGTCAGAGAACAAAATGGCGATTATTTAAACCCTGATCTAAAAAAACAGATTATAGTTCTGAAATGTTTTTTGATATTCGGACGGCAGCATTCGGGTATATTTTTTAAAAACTTCTCTGAAAAAACAACTATTTTCATAGCCTACCTGATAACAGATTTCGTCAAAGGACAGCGTGTGATTTTCCAAAAGTCTTTTGGCGGTCTCCACCCGCATGCGCTGCAAATACGCCAATGGCGTGTCGCCGGTTGCATTTTTAAATCGACGCTCGAAGGTACGACGGCTCATGCCGCATCGTTTTGCAAGCTGGTCCACGTCAAATTCTTCCATATATTTGTTTTCAATCCACTGCTGGACGATTTTTATCTTTGCATCATTGTGTTTTGTCTGGAATCGAAAAGCGGCATAGGGTGTTTGGAATTCTCGATTCATGCTGTGGACCAAGGTTTTGGCGCATTGCACCGCCACTGAATGACCGCAATATTTTTCCACCAGATAAATGGAAAGATCCACACCCGAATACAGCGCCCCCGAGCAATAAAGATCCCCCTCATCCGTGATTAAGAGTTCCGGTTTGAGATGGACTTTCGGAAACATTCGTTTAAACGGTTCGATAAACCCCCAGTGGGTCGTTGCCGTTTTGCCGTCCAGCAGTCCGGTTGCCGCCAGAAAGAAGCCACCGGTGCAAACACTGGCGATCTCCGCACCCTGCCCATAATGATTTCGCAACCATTCCAGTGCCTTGACCCCGTATCGAATGGTTTTTTCAAAATTAGCGATGCATGCCACCACAATCAGATCCGTTTGTTGTACATCATCGATGGAACAATGGGGCTGAATCATGACGTTGTTGATACATTTGACTGCATTTCCGTCAATGCCCGCAATTTCTACATCAAAATACGGCGTCGGCGTCAGATCGTGGATGTGATTCCAAAGCTTGCCGGCATGAAAGAAAACATCCATCGGGCCCATCACGCTGGTTCCGGTCGTATTATGCAGTGCTAATATTGTTACCTTCATCAAATCTCTCCTATTCAAACGCGTCGGCGGTGAGGTCCCGATTGGACGTCTTGGATAATGCTAGAATCGAAATCTGTAATCACCAGTTTTCAATTGTCGTTATCCGGATGCTTAATGTCGTATTTGCCACTTTTCAGAACTAATACTTTTAACCTAAGTATAGGTCAAGTTTTATTTTCTCCACGATGGATTTTTATTGGTCGCGAAAATGGGCATGCAAATCCAAAAGAGGGGACATCGCTTGAATGGAAAAATCAGTACTATTCAACCCTATCAAGATGGAGTATAATGGGAAGGAAATCACAGAAAACGAGGAAAGGAGCCACCATGCAGCCAAAGACCATTTCTCAGGGAAAACCCGGCGAAAAATTCGTGACCGATCCCAAAACGATCACCGAAGAAGAACAAACC
>JAFDFH010000211.1 GCA_019309945.1 Deltaproteobacteria bacterium | reverse complement strand
AGGGCGACCCATGGACTACCGGAAGTACCGCCGGACGACCCCCGGGGAGTTCGATGTAATATTTGTGTAAACGAATGCAAAATTCCTGAAAATCAAATAGGATATTGCGGACTTAGAAAAAATATGAGCGGCAAAATCACCGGAGTGTCTGCTGAAAAAGGAAAACTTTCATGGTATCACGATCCACTTCCCACAAACTGTGTTGGTGACTGGGTGTGTCCGGGTGGAACGGGTGCGGGCTATCCGGAATACGCCTATTGCTCGGGTCCTGAAAGGGGCTATAAAAATCTGGCGGCTTTCTTTCAGGCATGTTCATTTAACTGCCTTTATTGTCAGAACTGGCATTTCAAGCACGATACTCTTAAACCACACACAACGTCCATACATCAGTTTATTACGGATGTTGATGAAAAAACGTCCTGTATCTGCTATTTTGGGGGTGATCCGACACCTCAGCTTCCCTTTGCTCTTAAGGCATCCAGGCTCGCCATCGATAACAATAAAGGGAGAATTCTTCGAATATGTTGGGAGACCAACGGATCGATGAATGGGAATCTCCTGGATAAGATGATGGAAACAGCACTGAATTCCGGTGGTTTGGTAAAATTTGATTTAAAAGCATGGGGTGAAAATCTGCATATCGTCTTAACAGGATCTACAAATAAAAGAACGCTCGAAAACTTCATCAGGGCCGGTAAAGTTATTCACAAAAGACCTGTACCCCCACCTCTGATTGCAAACACCCTTCTCATCCCCGGGTACATCGACGAAGAAGAGATTCGGGGTATTGCAAAATTTATTGCCTCGGTCAATCCTGATATTCCATACAGTCTTCTCGGCTTTCATCCCCAATTTTATATGTCGGACATGCCATTAACTCCGAAATCCCTGGCAAATCAATGTCTTTACGCTGCTCAAGAAGAGGGACTTAAAAATGTAAGATTAGGAAATATTCATCTTTTAACTGGTTTTTGACCGTTAATAAAGTTATTATGGAGCGATCCCAAAATTTTAAATCACTGATCAAGGTTTGAACCCATGTCGATGAAGCTCGGATTTGCGACCTTACTGCTTTTAGGTTCTATATTATTCATCTGCTGCACATCAGCGCTATCTCATCCCCATGTTTTTATTGTGCAGCGACTACAAATTGTCTTTGACGACCAAGGAATAGCCGGATTTAGAATGATATGGGGCTTTGATGAATTCTTCAGCAGCATGGTCGCTGATGACTATGATAAAAACAAAAACAGGACGCTTGAACCCGATGAAATCGCTGTTATCAAGGAAAAGGCTTTTGCATACATTGCCGAATATGATTACTTTACTTTTGTTAAAATTAATGACAAATCCTTTAAGGTCAAATGGATCAAGGATTTCACAGCGACTTTAAACAACGGTAAACTCTCCTATCAATTCTTTATTCCCTGCCACGTCAGGGCCAATAAAAATTTTAAAGAGATCATCATCGCCACCTATGATCCCACTTATTACTCAGCGATCTTCTTTGCCGGCGAACATCCCGCATCTATTAAAAACGGGGATAAATTTGAAATCCAGAGTTCAATCAAAGAAGACAATTCCACCTCAATTTATTTTGGCACAGTCAATCCATGGGCTCTATTTTTAAAATTCCGTTTGAAATTATAAAAAGAATACCGGTGATGCTTCTAACGTCAGCTATAATTACGGCGTCTATGCTCTCACCGGCGTGGTCTCAAAACCCTTTCACGAATAAATCTGAATCCAGAATTAAACAAATAACGCCACCTCAGGTCAAAAATCCGGTTCTAGCTAAGATTACATTTTGGCAATATCGGCTTAACCAACAAATGGCGACTTTAGTCCGCGAGGCCAAGGACACCAGAAGCTTCAGACCGCTGGCACTTTTGCTGGCCATTGCCTTTATATATGGTGTCATTCACGCGGCAGGCCCAGGTCATGGTAAAGCCATCGCTGTATCATATATTTTATCTCAGCAGCCAAAATTAAAAACAGGGATCCTCTTCGGAAATTTAATTGCACTATTTCACGGCTTGTCAGGAATTCTGTTTGTATTGCTTCTCCGAATCATACTGCAAAAAAGCGTAACAGGAACAATGGGCGACATGACTCGCGTAACCCAAATCATAAGCTTTGGGCTCATTGCCTGTATTGGAATTGGCATCCTTGTCAAAAGCATCTTTTCGTGGATAAAAGGAAGCAAATTTTCCGAAATTTATAGCCCCAAAGGTGTTACGAGCAACCACAAAGGCATGCTGTTATCGGCACTGGCTGTGGGGATGGTACCCTGTGCGGGTGTTGTGATGGTCATGCTGTTTTCACTTTCAATGAATTTTGTTATTTTGGGCATCATATTAGGAATTGCAATTTCCTTTGGCATGGCCCTGAGTATCACCGTGGTGGTTATTGTTGGGCAGGTGTTTAAAAGTGCTATGCTCAGTGTCTCTGCAGGGCAGAACAAATGGAAGCTCAGGTTTGAATGTTTAATTGAAGGCACAGCCGGCTTTATGCTCGCAACCTTGGGAATTCTATTTTTGCTTGCAACAATTTAACCGTAGCAATGAAGAACCAAATGAATATGTAACTTCTCAAAAACTTATGGTTAAAATACCAGCGGAGTCATCCGGTAATTTTTTCAGCAATAGATTCCTCTCTTTTTAACAAAAGTTTAAACTTCATATTCCTTTTTTTGTGCCTTCGTGGCTTAGTGGCTGAACTTTTACCAAATATCTATACAAAATTCTAAATGTTTGCTATTATGTTAAAAAATAAAATAATCCAAAGCGATAATATCAAATCATCTTTACGGCTGAGCCGGATAACGACACCGGATTCCCGACCCTCTGTTTGCATTTAGGTTGAACTAGTGCCCGAACCGGGAGGCGCTCTATTAGGGACAGGATAATGCTCGACAGACAAATCTACGACCTTATCAAGATAGATTCTTTTGATGCTGTGTTGAACGAAGTGCAGGTCATTCTCAAATTGACTTCTCCCGACTTCAACACCGACCCGATCACACGAGCTTTCAAAACAACCATAAGGCTTTTTAAAGGGAATTTTCCGGGTTATCGAGCCTGCAACACCGAGTACCACAACCTCCATCACACCATCAGTTCCTTCATTGCCATGGCTCGCTTGATACACGGTGCAAAAACGCATGGCAAGATTTTCAAGGAACGACAAATCGTAGTGGGCTTAATATCCGCACTATTACATGATGTGGGATATATCCAGGAAGCATTTGACACGGATGGCACCGGCGCTAAACACTCAGCCGACCATGTCCAGCGGAGCATCGATTTCTTAAAACGTAATGGCGCTGAGTATGGGTTGGTTGACGAGGAAATTAACGCTGGTCGTACGCTGATTCTCTGTACGGATTTTACCGTGGATATTCCCGCTGTTAATTTTCCTACATCCCGTTTTGAACTTCTTGGGAAAATGCTCGGAGCAGCGGATCTTCTGGCTCAGATGGCTGACCGGGCGTATCTTGAAAAACTTCTATTCCTTTACCATGAATTCAGAGAAGCCCATATCGGGGGATACAAAAGTGAGAAGGATCTTCTCAGGAAGACGATTGGATTCTACGCCTTCATAGCGAAACGCCTCAAAACAACTCTGAATGCCACTGACCAGTATATGGGAGCACACTTTGCCTCCCGGTGGAATATCAACGAAGATCCTTACCAAATTTCAATCGAAAATCAAAAAAACTACCTGCATCAGATTATGAAAATGCAGAATTCCGATCCCCGAAAATATCTCAAGCGTGAAGGAATTGTCGATAGAGTCCGAGAAAAGTACGGCGAGATATAATCTATTTTTTCAAAAGATCTTTTTGAAGGAGAGCATTACCGATTTGTTAATAATCGTATCAGAATCCGATCGGGATGGTCTATTTCTTCCAGGCGATCTATAGTGCCCGAACGAAAAATAGATAGTGCCCATCCATAAATGGTCTTTTTGCCCAATATCTGCGTTATGCTCTAAAAATAATCCTCGGAATATCAAACATATGCCTGTGGTTATTTTTTTTGCAGGCCTTGATCTTAAACAAAAATCCTCATTTCTGGATGGACACTAGATAGTTTTTCCAAGTTCAAGGAAGGCGAAGATTTTAACCGCAGGAATATATTGAATATTTCGAGGATTAAAGCGATAAGGCATGCCTCTCAAATTTTTATTGAATCAATGCGCAAACAAGGTATATCAAGAGAAGTAAAACAAATATTCTAAAATTGAAGGACAAACGATGAAAAGAATAAAATACAAGGAACGCAAAAAGAAAAATACTCGTGAGGTTTTATCTTTAGGGGGGCTTCTCGCCATCATAGCCTTTTTTCTTCTAAGCTGTGCTGCTCCTGGACCCACATCAATTGAAATTAAACCCGAATATAAATCGGGCGTTATGGAGCCTGACCCCACCATCGTAGAAACTCAACCGGAAGGCTCTCCTGTTTATATAAAGGGGATTTCACCGCTCAAACCACAACCGCACTGGAAGACCATCAAACCCGGACTTAGGGTGATCTATTTTTACGATTATTTTTACAGACATCTTCGATTCCTACCCCAGGATGAACCAGCCCTTCAGAAAGGCAAACCCGGCAAACCGATCCCTGCCTTGAACCATCAATTCGGCCGGGAGGAGGTGTTCGATAGCGGCACCAATCGGGGCATCGGAATGCGCATGACCGGTCTTATCCATCTCCCTGAACCCGGTGATTACGAATTCCAGGCATTATCCAATGACGGTATCCGCATATATATCAATGGAAAGATGCTCATTAATGATCCGGGGCAACATTCGGATCAACTTTCAAATGAGGCTTTGTTGGAGACTGTCAAAGCGGGCTGGTATGCGATCAAAGTCGAATACTTCCAGCGGAAGGGCACGGCGGCGATCGCGCTCTATTGGCGCAAACCGGGAAAAAAGGAATATACACCGGTCCCCGCTAAGGCTTATGCACATATATTTTCAGAATAGACCCAG
>JAFDFH010000210.1 GCA_019309945.1 Deltaproteobacteria bacterium | reverse complement strand
ATGCTGGACAAAAACCTTTCGTTTGCAGATGTTATGGCCAAGAAAATAAGGCATGCTGCAGAAAGTGGGAATCCATTCGTTCGGGTTCGTGATCTTTATGTATAGAAACAAGGAATGTCATTCTTACCATTCAACCGCGGAGTTTGTGCTGAATGCAAGGATGCCCAACAAGACAAATTAACTCGGACTGGCAAAAACCGCGCCGCTTCGCTCTGCGACTTATGCCAGCCGGTTATTTGCCACGTTATCCCTCTGAGTGGGGAGATTAGAGATGAACCTGAAGGACCTGTTATTGGGCAAAAATATTGACCCACAGCATGTTCTTGTGTTACGGCATCGACCTCTTGAGCCTAAACTCAACAAAGTACTCCCGTGGCTGGCTGCTGAGAGCCCAGATGTATTCAATGCTTACCAACAAACCCAAACCAAGCAAGTTGAGAAGGCGATGAAACGCGCTACATATATTGCTGCATTCATCGGACATGAACCCCTCAAAGCTCTGTTCATCGGCTTGTATTCAGTCACGGGGTGGAAGCAGATTACGCCCAAAGAATACAGTCAGATTCCGGCCAATGTCGAGTTGAAGTCGTTCGGACATGAGGGCTTCACGGAGGAGTCATCTCGGTCCTCGATCCTCTGGTTTGATCTTGAGTTGACTGATTTTTCCGCTCACTGGAAAGGCAAGCTAATTGTTAACTGGCCGCCCCTCGACAGAAATTGGTACCGCTGGGCGGATAAACCCAACAACGAAATGCCAGTACTTGCTATTCTTGAAGATAGTGCGCTCGACGTCGCAATGCCGGAATGGCATGCAATAGACCTCACATGGGATGAGCTTCGCGTAATCCCAAGGCGGTTGAAGTCCAAGCTCTCCGAATGGCGTGGTATTTACTACATATTCGATACTTCAGTTGGGAAAGGATACGTCGGTTCTGCTTACGGGGAAAGCAACCTTCTCGGCAGATGGTTAAACTACGCTCACAGTGGAGATGGAGGCAATCGCTTACTTCGGCAACTGGATTCACGGAATTTCCGATTTACAATACTACAGAGAGTTTCGCCAGACATGGAAGACCGCGACGTGATCCGACTCGAAAGTTCCTGGAAACAACGGCTGCACACACGCGAGCCGTGCGGTCTAAATGGCAACTAGGAGGGCTAACACAAAGCGTTGAGCAGACGGCGTGAAGATAGCGGTTTTTCGTAAAGGCCTTGCTATCTTGGTATTAATTTAGGCCGCTGCTCACGCTCACCGTTATGTGTAAGAGAACAAATGAAAGAGGAAGGTGGCGAATGACACCTGAGGAATACCTCAAAGATCGGGTCGAGGATCAGATTGTCTGGTACGACCGCAAGAGCGGATTGAACAAGATGTGGTTCATTATTTTGCAGATCACCACCTTGGTCGCAGCCGCTTCGGTTCCGGTGTTCGCGATATTTTCAAGCGACATGTGGGCGCGTGTAACCGTGGCCATCCTAGGATCGGCTACAGCCATCACTACAGGGATCGTTTCGCTCTACCAGTTCCGCGAGCACTGGATTGACTATCGAACAACAGCGGAATCGTTAAAGCACGAAAAGTACATGTACCAGACGGGCACGGATCCCTACGTGGGGGATGGTGCCTTTTCGGTCTTGGTCGAGCGGGTTGAGGCACTGGTGAGCCAGGAGAACACGGCATGGCAGCAGCGACTGAAAACCCAAAAGAAGGAGGGTAAGAAGCATGGCTAAAAAGAAAATCTTCATCAGTTACGATTACGACAATGACAAGCACTACAAGAACCTGCTCGTGGCTTGGGACGAGAACAGCGAGTTCGATTTCGGATTCAGCGATCAATCCGCCGACGTATCTATCCAGAGTACGGATGCGGCTGCTATCAAGCGTGCAATCTCGGCGAAAATCGATGCTGCAACGTATTTTCTGTGTTTGGTTGGATCGAAGACGAACAAGAGCAGTTGGGTCACTTGGGAGATCGAAAAAGCCAAGGATCTCAAGAAGAAGCTCGTCGCCGTAAAGATTTCCTTCGGGAATACAACACCAAGCGGCCTGCTGAATGCCGGGGCATCCTGGGCGATGTCATTCACGTTCGACGCGATCAAGAAAGCCATCGAGGACGCATAGGACACTACCGCAGACTGGAACGCGAATGATTGAGGAAAAGGCAATGGCGCATACCCGAAACTTTGAACTATGCATCGCGCAGACAGTGGTGCAATTGCCGTGCTTTTTCCCTTCGGTATCAAGCGTAAAAACCAACTTGATGCCTGTGGACTATGTTGAGTTGCTCAACGCCGCCGCGCATCCGCTTTTCCTGGTTTCAGCCTATGACATTGCCAACTCACCGGCTGAGCACCGCGCCCGCCTTGATGCCGCATTGAACAGAAGCAAAAAGGGCGGAACAGCGATCCTGATGGACAGCGGAAACTACGAAGGGTTTTGGAAAGGCGACTTGGCGTGGGACACGGCTGGACTCCATGAAATCGCAGGAACCAGCGCACACGACCTCTGTTTCTGTTACGACAACCAGGAGCCGCCAAACACCGCCGAAGCGATTGCCAACGACGTAGTTTCGAGCGTCCTCCGCGATCAAGAGCATTCCTTGGGGACGGTCGCGCCAATTGTGCATGGCGGAACTGAGCTACTTGCCGTTGCGGCCCAGCAAGTGGCGGAGCAGCTATATCCGGTCATACTCGCGGTTCCCGAACGCGCATTGGGAGAAGGCATCGTCGCACGAACCCGGACCGTACGAAGCATCCGCAAAGCCCTTGATGAGCTGGGGTTCTACTGTCCTCTGCATCTATTGGGAACGGGCAACCCTCTTTCAATTATCGCTTACGCAATGGCGGGGGCGGATAGCTTCGATGGATTGGAGTGGTGCCAGACCGTCGTCGATCACGAAACGGGGCAACTTTTTCACTTTCAGCAGTGGGACTTGTTCCGACACCAAACGGATTGGGGCGGAAACGACGCACTTCCTTACATTCAATCCGTGCTGATGCACAACCTATATTTCTACCGACAGTTTATGGATGACCTGCGCGAATCCATGACAAACGGAGTGGCCGAGGACTTCTTGAGACGGTTTTCCTCTAAAAGACAGGCCGCACTGCTGTTGAACGCAATCGAAGGAGGCAATTGAAATGGCCGCCACTCATATTTCGCTTCCGGCGATTGAAAATGCCATACGGGAAGTGTGTTTCGCTCTCGACGAGAACGACCACCAATCGCCTTCGTGGGCAAAGATGACTGAAGACGACCTTTGGCGTGAGCTTGTTGCCTGCATATTGGGAAGCCGGGTTCGGTTCGAGGTTGCTCATTCCGCCGTGGAGCGGATAGAGAAAACGCGGCTACTTTGCCAAGAGCGCCGATCATCACGATTCGACCACTACGAGCGGGATGTCTTGGATGCCCTTTCCGGAAAAACGCTCGCTGAAGACGGTGCTGATACACAGAGTCGATACCCGTTTTTCAGAATCCGCGCCAACCAAATTCGACGAGCGGCCGAACGCCTTTACGGAAGCCGGGGCTCAGTTCGCGAGTTTTTGGATAACGACCGTGATATTCGAGAAGCACGCCGCCGTTTGGTATCCGAGGTGCCTGGGCTGGGACCAAAACAGGCCAGTCTTTTTCTCCGCAATATCGGGTATGTCGCCAACGTTGCGGTATTGGATGTCCACGTCTTGACATATATGAGCTGGGTTGGACTGACTGACACGCTGGTGAAGTCGGTTTCCACAATACGGAAATACGAAACGCTGGAAGATTCGTTTATCGAGCATTCCTATTCGTTTGGATACACGCCGGACCGTTTCGACCTGGCCGTATGGGTGGTCGTGAAAGTGGCTAAGGAGGAATACAAATCATGGGGATAGTAACTCTTGTATCCGGTGGCTTCGACTCTACTCTCATGAGCATGATGGCCCAGGAGGAAGGCATCGCATTGTTCCCCCTTTTCATTGACTACGGACAACTTGGAGCAACCAAAGAATGGGAAGCATGTCAGCGCCTTCATGAAATGTACAAACTACCCAGGGCCGTCCGCATGGACCTGTCAGGGTTTGGAAATACAATTCCTAGCGGCATTACGGACCCGAATCTTCGGATCAACGAAGACGCATTTCTTCCCGGCAGAAATCTCCTTTTTGTGTTGGCCGGTGCAGCGTACGCGTTCAAAGTCCAGGCAGATAGTGTTGCCTTGGGCCTACTGGACCCGGCGGACCACCTGTTCCCGGATCAAACCGAGAAGTTTGTCCAGGAAAGCGAGAGGATGATCGAAATATCGATGGGGAAACGCATCTCTGTCCTCACGCCCCTTATAGATTTTTCAAAAAGTGACGTCTTGGCAATGGCCCGCGTACGCGGGCTGCAAGACACATACTCGTGTCACGCCGGAGGCAACACCCCTTGTGGCGTTTGTGTGGCATGTATCGAAATCGCAAACGCTAAGGAAAGGAGCTAATCATGGGTGGTGGAGGTGGAGGCGGTCGTGGATTGACGCCAGACGAACTCAAGAGTCTTCAGCAGAAAGCTAAGAAGTCGTTGAAAGACGGCGACGGGACTGGCAAGTGCAATGTGTTCATTAGTTTTTCGTCCGAAGACCTCGGCGAGGTCAATTTGTTGCGGGGACAAGCCAAGAACGAGAATTCAGATATTGAATTTAATGACTGGTCTTTGAAGGAACCGTTCGACAGTAAGAAAGCCGACTACATCAAGCGAGGTATTCGAGAGCGGATACGGCAGTGCTCTGTTACTGTCGTATACATTTCGGACAAGACCACCAATAGCAAATGGGTTAATTGGGTGGGAAATTCAAGAGAGCATCGCCATGGGCAAAGGCGTCGTCGCCATGCATAAAGTCGATAGCGCACCCACGCGATTGCCCAAAGCCGTCACTGAGAACAAGGTTCCCATTGTTCCATGGAATCAGAAGGAACTGGCGAAGGCTATCAAGAAGCAGTCGGAGAACCGATGAGCCATAGAGCACGAGCAAGATACCAACTTGCAGATCAGCTATCACCGTCCATGGTGCCGACTGAAGAGACGGGTAAGTATTGAAGAGAGAAATGATAAAAGCACATAACCAGCCAGTGCACCGGATTGCCATTCCGCTGGCGCTTCATGGCAACCGGTGACCGGCGACGTTGAGCTGACAGTCTGAAGTGTTTGAACTTCTGAGGAAGAATGGGGACGTCGCTTCTATTTTTCCATTTGAGCAGAACAAAGGATTTCTATCTCAATATAGATTATTGTGGATAGAAGCTACTTAGCAGATTAAGCCAGAAATCGCGCTACCAGCGTTAAAGTGAATATCTGTTTTCTTAAGTTAATGTTAGGGGGCAGTGTCTTGATTTATGATTAAATAAAACCGATTATTCATTGATCGGGATTGACACTTTATCTGTAGACAATTTGGGAAACTCCATATAAAAAAAAAGAGTCGCATCTTAAATATTCAATTCAACATCTAAAGGAAGATGGATGGGCGATCATGTCTTCATGTGCTACGCTCGCGAAGACCAGGATTTCGTAACCAAGCTAGCGTTAAAACTGAGAGAGCGCAAAATAAATGTCTGGTTAGACCAATGGCATATATCCGCAGGTGCTGATTGGGATATGGAAGTCGATAAGGCGTTGTATGAATGCTCTAAATTCCTAATAGTTCTCTCACCTTCATCTGTTAGCTCTAATGAAGTAAGGGGCGAGTGGCGAACTGCAATCGACGAAAACAAGCCCATTATCCCTATACTTTATCAATCCTGCCGAATCCCTCGCCAGTTAAAATTATATCAGTATGTAGATTTTACATCCTATGATATCACTGATGAATCTATATTATTATCCATAGAAAATGTTCTCAAGAACCAAGGTCAGGAGCTTCAGATACCTGTTGTTCAGCAGCATTCAAAGACGTTCGGGGACCTGCCAGCCGGATCCCCCATAAATGAATTAGCAAAAACAGTCGACGAGTGGGTTCAAGATGATTACCCCGGCTACATGGTCGAGGGGCTGTCAGAAAAACAAATAGCCTTCATCCGCCATCCTCGAAATAAGTTGAATATTACCGATACGAATCTTCTTTTGTTTTTGATGAGGGCCGGCCTACATTACGGTGGAAATTGGCCGTTATGGATCTCTAAATGTGGGAATTTAGATGTTTTGACCGATATACTGCTTGATGCTCTGTGCCAGTCATACGATCGAGTAAGATTTCGTGTCCTTTATGCACTGCAATATCATAATCCAGATAGGCTCAATCAAATGATGGACAAGAAAATAAATTCGATTCCAAATGATATCATGTCAATTGTTAATAAGCACGTTAACAGTCAAACCGTTTTGGACTACCTGAAAGGAATCGCTTTATCCTCAGACAAGCGTTTAGCCTCAAAAGCCTCTGCGGTAATCAAAGAAATCGAACAATTTGGTTTTATCTTGAAAAACTAATATTCTGAATACGGTGAAAAGAAAAGGGTCGCATTTTAAATATTAAATATTCGATATCAACATTTAGGAGAATTACTGCTTATGATGGGCCGCCAGCCAAAGATTCAGAAAAAGCCTTTTTACACAAAATTTAATCTGGACCGACGCATCCGCAAAGACCACATCCTCCGCAAAATCAACAAACATATTAATTTTGACTTCATTTACAACCAAGTCAAAGCCACTTACGGCAGCAAAGGGAATGTATCGGTTCTGCCGCCGGTTAGTTTAAAAATGATGATGCTGTTGATCTTGAAAAATGTTCGCTCCGAACGCAAGTTGATCTGCATACGGCGGACCATTCCTGAGCGTTTAGAAAAGAGGCAGCGTTTCATTATTATAGAGGAGCATAATAAATGACCTCTTCTTTATCACCTCCTAGTTTAGAAAGCCATTTCTCCCCCGAAATAAAGTAAAAGGGGGTCGGGCCAAGCCAAAGATTTGATAACAAAGGACATGGTGACAAAAAGAGGGCTTAAAACATGGCAATAATGGCTTTTTTGGACCTAAAATAACGGAAATAGGGAGACCTGGTTTGCAAGAGCGAAACGTCATTACATGTCCTGGACATGTCTGGCATCTTACCCATCGGTGTCACAAGGGAGGCTTGTTGGACACAGAGCATTGCAACCGGGAGCCGATCGTTTGTGGAGGCTGTCAAGAGGCAGATGCGCAGCTTCGTGATCGGCCGTCGTGTTCGGAAGAAGGCAGAAGGCTTCGAACTTCGGGAGTCCCAGTTGCCCTATAAGGCTTTTTTCGATACCGGAAAGAACGATATAGAAGGTAAAAACCTATGGTTTTGGAATGAATAAA
>JAFDFH010000209.1 GCA_019309945.1 Deltaproteobacteria bacterium | reverse complement strand
GGTTAGCGACTACATGCATTAATCAAAAGTTTGAAATGATGAGATTTCTTGTCAATATATTGGCAGATTGATCGTTAAATTTGCTTAGCTATAAACTCGTCCGATGGCTACTTTTAAGACCTGTGATAGCATCCATTCAGGTGAAAATATCAACCGGCCAGAAATCCTTTTATATGTCTGACTTACAGCATTTTATTTTGTGGGCAGATCTGAATTCAAAAAGAGGGGAATGGAATCAACATTCTGCAATTTGAAAATGAACGCAAATGAACCGGTATTATGGGATTCGTTTTAAAAAATCTTACGAATCCGAGGAAAACTGGTATAAAATCAATAAATTTGGTGCAAAACGATTGATGATGTGGTCGATTCCGTTGTTGCTCATCGGATCTGTTACGTTTTTTCTTCGACTAAACGACCATTCGGTCTTAAAACTGATCATAGCACTGGCTCCCTTAATTGTCATCATCCCGGCTATTGAGTCTTACGTGTATGCAAAACGGTTATGACCTGCAATATGCAGGGGATGAGTTTGTTAGCATCCTTTCAGAAACCACTGCCAAGAATGCGGCAAAGTTGATAAAACCTATCCTGTAACATATTGCAATTAAATGATTATTCTAAGTTTTCAGGCCGCGACGGACCTTATGGGGCTTTAGCGGGGGGCCTAAGGATAGGTGCGCTCTGGCCAACGCGAGAACACGAACTGGAAAAAACCCGATAACCAGAATTTTTTAATTTTAACAATTAGCCCATTGGGGTTGCATTCTAATAAACTTTTAAATATTATGTCGTTTTTATCCCATCGAATAGGCCCAAGTCCGGGTAATCGGTGAATGAAAGACGGTGGCCACTGCTGCTTTCAGGAGCGGGACTGCCAAGTTTCCGTGGAAAATGGTAACCCCTTGTTTTGGTTTAAAACAATGAAGATAATCAGGCGCGGATTAACATGGGTAAAATCGGTTTTTTCTCTGAAAAAGTTGTTAAATTTCAGACATAAAAAGCGATTTTCGAATTATCTGGTGGCGACGTTTGTTGTGTATGCCACCTTATTTGTCGTCGTTATTTTATTCGCCCTGTATGGATATTTCGAAAAACGGGTCGAGTCGGAATTTCGTAAAAAGATTCTGGCCGAAAAAGGTCAGATTGAAATCATTTTAAACAACCGCACCTCCAGTATCAATGGCTTGTTAGATGTCCTGGGATCCGACAACATCATTCGGGTCACGTTAATGCTCGGCGGAAAATCTCAGCTTAAAGAAAGGGTCATCAATTTTTACCCATCAGGAAAAGGTATCTATTTTTTTGTAAAGAAGGTTGGTGAACAGTCTGTCATTCCAGAGACATATCCCGAAATATCTAAAAAATTGATCGATTTCGCTCAAGCAAGGTACCCGTATGGTGAGATTGTTGAGGATGAAGGCAAAACGCGGCTGGTATGGTGGTTTTCAACGCCGATCATGCACCAAACCCAACTCATGGGAACGGCCCACACCCTTTATGATATGACCCAGGATCGAAAGCTCATTGATACTCTTCATCAAACAATAAAGGGTGATGTTGCCGTGCTCAGATCCGATCACCTCCTCAGCCTGACCTCAGGGACAACGTTACCGCTAGATAACGAAATGCATCAAAATATCACGATGAGCCGGGGACTTCTTCAATTGGGTAATAAAATAATATTATCTAGAATTGACGGGTTTGAGAACCTTTACTTTCAATCATCGCTGGAAGCCCTGGTCAGTGAAAAACAAAAAGTCACCCTATGGATTGGTTTGTTTTCAATTATCATCCTGGCGGTATCGACCCTAGTGTCTATTTCCCTGGGGAAAAAAATGGTAAAACCGTTGCGTGAAATGACCAATAAGGCAATTCAAATCTCTGAAGGCCAAAAAGATTTGCTGTTTAATACCAGCAACAGCAATTACTGGGAATTCAACCAATTATCTCAAGCTTTCAACTACATGCTTGCCAATTTGAAGGATGCCGAAGAGCAATCCCGGTATAAGGAACTGATGGAAAACGTGGATGATGCGGTATACATCCTCGATCAGGAAGGAAACGTGCTGGAAGCCAATGAATCAGCCTATGCACCGCTGGGATACACACCGGAAAAATTCTTCGAGCTAAGTCTGACCGACATCATACCGGAAAAAGATGCAGATCTGATAATTAATCAACTTGGTAAAGGCACCCAGGACCAAAACCCGAAAAAACTCATCATCGAAACATTCCATACAAAAAAGGGCGGGGAGCCCGTTGCCGTGGAAATCCATTCGAGGGCCATTTCTTACAGGGGACGCAACGTTATTCTAAATGCCGCCAGAGACATCACTAAGCGAATTGAAGCTGAGCAAGGAAAAAAGCGTCTGGAAAGTCAGCTGTTTCATTCCCAGAAGATGCAGGCCATCGGCACCCTGGCCGGTGGTATTGCCCACGACTTTAACAATTTGCTGATGGGGATCCAGGGATATGTTTCGGTGATGCAACTGCAAACCAGTCGGGACGATCCAAATGCTGAATACATCCAGAGCATTGATAACGCGATCACGAGGGCCGCAAACCTCACCAATCAGCTCCTGGGTTTTGCCAGAAAAGGTAAGTATACCCCCAAACAAACGGATTTAAATAACTTGGTGGAGGAAAGTTCCAAGATGTTCACCCGCACCAGAAAGGAAACCGTAATCCATAAAAAATTTCAGGACAACATCTGGAGCGTTAACGTTGATCCGGGACAGATCGAACAGG
This sequence comes from Deltaproteobacteria bacterium, assembly GCA_019309945.1. Taxonomy (GTDB): domain Bacteria; phylum Desulfobacterota; class Desulfobacteria; order Desulfobacterales; family JAFDFH01; genus JAFDFH01. Next base: position 2,290 of record JAFDFH010000209.1, on the reverse strand, counting down.
TGCTTTTAAATCTTTATGTCAATGCATGGCATGCCATGCCGGATGGTGGCGAAATTTTCATACAGACTGAAAATATCTATCTCCGTGATGATTACTGTAAACCATTTGAAGCGTCTGCAGGAAATTATGTAAAAATATCCGTGACGGATACCGGTGTTGGGATAGACAAGGAAAACATCGAAAGAATTTTTGAACCGTTTTTTACCACCAAAGAGGTAGGCAAAGGTACCGGTCTCGGTCTGGCCTCGGCCTACGGTATCATCAAAAATCACAGCGGTATCATCCAGGTTTACAGTGAAAAAGGTCACGGCACCACTTTCAATATTTACCTGCCGGCATCGGCTGCCAAAAGCGCCAAAGAAGAAGTAAAGGTCGAGTTATTAAAAGGAAAAGAGACAATTCTTCTAGTTGAGGATGAAGAAGGCACGATTGAGGTTGAAGAATTGATGTTCAAGAAGCTCGGATATTCGGTCATGCCTGCCAGAAGCGGTAAAGAAGCCATCGCCCTATATAAAGAAAACATGATGGATCTGGATCTGGTTGCGCTGGATATGATTATGCCGGAAATGAACGGCAAGGACACCTATGATGAACTTAAGAAGATTAATCCGGATATCAAGGTTCTTCTGGTGAGCGGTTACAGCTTGAACAAACAGATTGAAGAATTAATTGACCAGGGTTGTAACGGGTTTATTCAAAAGCCTTTTGATATCGCGAAGTTGTCACAGAAGATCAGGAAAATTCTGGGGGAATAGCGTATTTTAGGTCTTATTTAGTGCCTGAACGAAAACTGCTATTTTCCCCAATTTCGGCGTCAGGCTCAGATTTTAATCCTCAAAATACGCTAATGTATTCCTGTGGTTAAAATTTTCGCCTTCCTTGAACTTGAAAAAACTATCTAGTTTTCGTTCGGGCACTATTTAGAAGGACTCAGGATAATTTCAATGCGTCGATTCTGACGGCGACCTTCTTCGGTCTGGTTTGAAGCAACCGGTCTGTAAGAACTGAATCCACGGACTGAAAGCCTTTTCGGCGGGATACCTCCCTCATCCTGAAAAATCTGGGCAACCGCTGCCGCCCTGGCCGTTGAAAGCTCCCAGTTGCTTGGAAATCTTTTTCTTAATAACGGACCTAATGGAATGTCATCCGTATGGCCCTCCACCACGACATCATGGTTTTTATTGTCCTTCAGAGACGCTGCCATAATCAGCAGCAATTCTTTACCCTTGGGGTTGATTTCAACACTTCCTGAATCAAAAAGGATCTTATCGATAAAAATGACTCTCAGTGTATCTTCTTTTTCGACCACTTCGATTTCTTGCGCTGCAATTTGATCTTTCAAACTGGTTTCGATGGTCTGCTTGGTGTCATCAAGCAGCCGAATGACCTTTCCCTGGAGATGGATGACCGATTTTTTTTTATTTAATTCCTGCTTTAGCGTTTTGTTTTCTTCTGCCATCTGCGCATTGATATTTTTTAAAATGGCATACTGGACTTGCAAGTCATTTAGATCCTTATAATTTCCTTTTCTAACGGTATTCGAATGTTTAAGTTCCGCTTGGGTTTGTTTTAGCTCATTCGCCAAAATTTTAATCTTTTCTTCATCCTCAAGCTCCCTTTCCATTGCCATGTACCTGGGAATACAGGCGAGTGGCACCATCACAATCAAGAATGATGCAATCAATAACGTTCTGGTGTGCATGGGAATGCCTCTGTAAATATAACTAGTGCCTGAACGAAAACTGCTATTTTTCCCAATTTCTGCGTCAGGCTCAGATTTTAATCCTCAAAATACGCTAATGTATTCCTGTGGTTAAAATCTTCGCCTTCCTTGAACTTGGAAAAACGATCTAGTTTTCGTTCGGGCACTAACTAACCTGGATGAGCCGGAAGCAAACAGGTTATTTTCATTTATATTTTTCAATTATCAGCATAAAACCGCGAAAGCTCATTTTACTTCCGCATGCTAGCGCTTTCGTGTTTTCGTAATTGATTTTTATTTGTTTCACAAAAAAATACAAGAGTAATTATCAAAAGAGTATAATAAAAATTTTCTCATTTTCATAATACTATTTCACTTTTTACCCTTAAACTCTGATTTTCAATAAAAAACGCAAAATTTACAACTAAGGAACTAACAGCAACCATGAGCATATATCGGCAGACGCGTATCAAAAAAAACTTATGGCTAAGAGCAGCGATCATACATGCTGTTCGTCAATTTTTCGTTGAAAATGACTATCTGGAAGTCGAAACCCCCTGTCGCATCCCCGCCCCTGCACCGGAAGCA
>JAFDFH010000023.1 GCA_019309945.1 Deltaproteobacteria bacterium | reverse complement strand
TAATGATCCAGAGTGCGGCCAGCTTCAACCCTTCGGTTATGGCATCTCAATATATCCAATTATACGAAAAGATGTTGGGCGTCCCCTTTTTACCGAATCAAGTGAAAGGGGAATAATACCTCAACCACATTACGAGACCTTTGAAAAACGCTCCCTTTTGCCCAATTCCGGCGTCAGACTCAAATTTTAATCCTCAAAATACTCAATGTATTCCTGTGGTTAAAATTTTCGCCTTCCTTGGCCTTGAACAAAATGGAACATTTTTCAAAGGTCTCATTATGCGCCGCTTTTTCCCCTTTTTCGCTTTCCTCAGGTTACAAAAGAATTTGGTTTCGCAGGGATCTGGATTCCCCGGCGGCAATCGTTCTTATGGCGGGCAAGCCACGCACCGGACATTTGTTCGCACCGGACATTTGTTCTCGCAAATGCCGCAGCCGATGCATTTTTTCAGGTCAACAAAAGGCAACTGCACCGACAGTTTTTTCCCATCTGATGCGGCAACCACCTCCTTTTTGAGATAAATGGCTTTTGGTGATGTTGGGCAATGTTCCTGACAGACAATGCAAGGAGCGTTTCCGGACCAGGGCAGACATCGACCCCGTTCGATGTAAACGGATCCGATTTTGATAGGCTGTTTAATTTTTTCTTTTATGGTAAATTCTTGGATGGCCCCCGTGGGACAGACACTGCCACACAGGGTGCAGGTATATTCGCAGTAACCCTGAATCATAATTAAATGAGGTGTCCAGAAGCCGGCCATGCCCGCCTCTCCGAGGGTGGGATTGATCACATTGGTGGGGCAGACCTTCATGCAAAGGCCACACCGCTGGCAAAGCTCGAGAAATTCTTTTTCCGGCAGTGATCCGGGGGGTCTGATGAGTCGCGGGTCGGATACTTTGTCCAAACGGCCGTCCACTCTTCCCAGAAACGGTATGGAAATACCGGCTAAAAGACCTCCCAGCAACGCGCGTCGACCGATATCGGGATGCTTGTTGGGCTTAAAGGTCCACCTAAATCGAAACGCCAGGGCATCTTCGGGGCAAATGTTAAAGCAGTTCAAACAGACATGGCATTCGGCCGTCTCCCATTCCTGTCCGGGTTTCGGGGATGCAGCACCCTGGCAATGCCGGATACACAAATTACAATCCGTGCATTTTTCCGGATCCTTTTCCAGTCTCAGGATGCTAAATCGCGCAAAAATCCCCAGCAATGCGCCGAGCGGACACAGGGTCCGGCACCAAAAGCGGGGACGAATCCGGTTCAAAAATACAATAACCAGGAAAATGAATCCGATGACCCAGGCGGTTTGATAGGACTGGTAGGTGTAACCAAAGATTGGCGACACCAGTAATTCTCCGCCATAGCTCAGCAGTCGCACAATCTGGACATCGCTGTTGGCCATGGCCTTGAAAAGAGACAGAATTCCTGCACCGAGACCCGGTATGACGGCCAGCGCCACAGAGCGAAAGAGTAATGCAATGGGATCCATCAATCCGGTCAAATTAAGACCAAGCAGGGCGCTTACCAACAGGACAAACAGCAGGAAATATTTAAACTGCTGACTGGCGGTTTTTTTGTTAACCTGAACCATCCGATCACCACCCAGAGCCGGTTTGAACCAGCTGACGGCGTGATGGATGGTACCAAAAGGACAGATAAACCCGCAAAACACCCTTCCAAGCAAAAGAGTTAAAACAAGAACAGCGGCTCCCCAGAGGATTCCCTTAATAAGGGTGTTGCCCGACAGCAGGGAGGATATCCCCACCAGCGGATCGAGTTGAAAAAAGAACGTAACGGGCTGATTCAGTCTTAAATCTTGATCAACGGAAAAGGCCAGTGAATAATCCTGATAAATGTCATGGGGAAGACGATTGGTAATCACAAGGAAAAGAAAAAAACACAAAAACAGTGCCTGGGTTATTCGCCTCAGCCAAACCAGATGCGAGGCCTTCACAGATTCACCTTGCTTAGCTCCAATTTCTGAAAATCATATGTGCCAAGACCCCATTTTTGCCCCAGCCTGATATACCCGATCCGCTCCGGCTGGAGGCCAAACAGCAGGGTGGCATTGGCATCTGCAGCCACTGGATCATCACTGAGAATCAAGGTGTTTTTCTTAACCACATCGGCGGTGCTGCCGCCGGAGGGACCATTTTGGGTCATGATACGAATGGCATCGATCAGGGTGACGGTGGGTTTAAAAAATTGAGCCAGATCCACAATGCTCTGGTGGATATCCTGGTGAAGCAACCACCGACTGCCGTCAACACCTCCAATCCAGTTTTTCATACCGAGTGTCAAAACGCTCAGGGAATGGTGTTTAGCCACCGGTAGGTTAATCACTCTGTCCGCCTCAACCAGCGGTACAAAAACCGGCCAGACATCCAGCCGGCTACCCCTCAAATTCATCTTACGCATTAAAGAGGAGCGTGGATAAATAAGGTCAGCCCCTGTTTTTCTGGCCACCATCCCTGCGCCTGTCAGAGCAAAACACCGCCGAGTATCGTGTATCGTATTATCTGCTATGCGAACGCGTTTGGCACCCGCTTCCTGGCAAAGCTCCACTACGGCTTCCAGTACCTGAGGGTTGGTGGATGCTGCCATTTCGGGGCGTCGGGCCCAGGAAATGTTGGGTTTGATAACCACCACATCGCCTTTGGAAACAAACTGCTTTATTCCTCCGGCAGCTTCGAAGGTTTTCCTCGTCAGCTCTTTCACGTCGTAGTTATCTGTCCGGCCGATTCCCTCAACGATAAATCCGCGTTTTGGCGGGGTCGCCTGGGCAGCAGTAGAAAATTGAGACGGCCGCATGACAGTCCCTGCCATCATTAAACAACCGGACAGTTTCAGTATCTTCCGGATCGACTCCCGTCGGGTTATAGGTTGATCACCATTTATCATTTGCACCTCTAAATTAATATATCCTTTTGCCACCCCAGTTTGATTAGTTGAATGCGGTCCGGGTGGCTGTTGCCCAGCCCGTATAAGGTGTCGGCGGCTACGATATGACGCGGTGGAGGGCTTATGGGGCGATAATTACCGAAGAATTCATTTCGTTTCGCCTGGATAATGCGGGCACCGGTAGTATCGGCAGCTACAGGGTCGGTGGCTACAATCAGGCCGCGATACTCCCACATGTAACTTCTGCTGAAGTGATGAGGTCCCACACCATGAAACAGCGGGGTCATCATCACCAGAATATTTAAGCGAGTCTTATTTTTGACATGGGGTTTTTGCCAGATTTCACCCAGTTTCTCACACGCATTTCCATGGTACATCCAGGGGAGGGAAACAAACATGATGTAATTCTTGAGCAGGGTTCCCAAACCGGACCAGTGGTGAGTTCGCATGGGACGCACATTGATCAGGACTGTTGATTTTTTAAAAATAGGATTTTTTCGCACCCCACGATCATCAACGGAAATATTTTTTCCGCTGACCCCGACCTCTTCCAGGCGTTCCTGAATGATTTGCTCAAGGGTCGACGGCGTGGGAAGCGGTCGCCAGGCGTTGCTTTTGATACCGACAATGTCGACCGGACTGACCAACCGTCCCCAGGCTGAAGCCGCATCAGAAGTTTTCATCAGTGTTGCCACCGCTTGGTCCAGCATGTTCGCCAAATGGTCGGGTCGCAAAGATCCGGACGCATCAATTACCTTGTCATCGCGGATTAACACCACCCGACTCTTGTGGGTATGATTACCGGCGGCATGACCGAGTAAAGGCAGGCCCATAAGGCTTCCCATTGTTAAATATGAACTGGTGCGGATAAAATCTCGCCGTGTAATGACCCGCTTGACAGTTTTCATGTAACTCGACTCTTTGATGTTTTGATCAAGGATTTTTTCTAACATTTTTTAAAAGATTTTTGGCCAATGTTCGGCTGTCGGCCTCCAAGACAATGGCCAGTAGCCGCCCTTTCACCAATGCTGCGGACCACTTTCCGTTTTCCAAAAAGGCTATTCCGTTTTGGTCGGCATCCGGTAGATAATGTTTGAAGAAACTAATGTGTGCGTTTTGGGCAGCTTCCGGTTCGGGGTAAGATACAAGCAGAAGCAGGGCCTGTCCCTCATCCCGCTCATAACCTGCCAAAACTGCATCGGTGTGCAGAGAAAGATTCAAAATGTTTTCATCCGACAGGTAAAAATGATAATTCAAAATAATCGGGTGGTGCAGGTAGCGAATGCTATCAGATTTCAGGCCCTGAGGGGGCAGCTGCTGCAGAATTTGGGGTCGGGGGCCCCGGGTTGTGATGATGGAATCGACTTGTTTTCCCAGCTCCTTGACAACTTTTTCGGCAGCAGCGGATTCTTCCTCCATATAAATGGAAACAAAAAAACGGTCTTTCCAGAAATTCAGCCAACCCGGGCGGAAACGGGCATCCTGCCCCAGGTTAATTACATCTCCTTCCGGATCGTGGGTAAATACACCGAATGCATCATGTGACGACCCCATATCAAATAGGTCAATTACGATGGCCCGTCCGTCCCGATTCGTGTAGCGACGGGAAAGACATTGTCGCATGTTGTAGGCCCTGTAAACCTCGGCGCCGCCGTCAATATAACTGAAGATGGTTTGGGGGTTGTAAATTTGGTCTTGTGCCCGCGATATCCAACCCATGAATTGTTTGGGCAGATCAGCGCGCAGTTCTTCGAGGGTGACGGCATGGGAGGTTAGTGTCATAAAAAATATCAAAATGGCGGCGATTATAAAAGCCAGACGAATAGAAGGTGGTCGAAACAAAAAGGCTTTTGGCATAAAGGCACAGGGGTCTTTTGATGGTGGATCGATCTAAAGCCATGATCGTGGTTGTTCAGGCATTTAATCTGTGATTTTAATCGGTACCCGTTTCATTAATATATTTTGAACGAAAGGGGGGTCGGAGTCAAGTCAATTTAAGTTTTGTAATGTTGAAAAAATGCAAAAATTATACAGCAACTCGCAATCCGATTTATTGTCTTTTTGCCCGATCTCTGCGTTATGCTCAAAATTTTATCCTCGGAATATCAACTATATGCCTGCGGTAAAATTTCTCGCAGGCCTTGATCTCGAACAAAAATCCTCGTTTCTAGACGGGCACTAGATAATTTTGATAAAAAGGCGCGAAAGCGCAGGAATATCCGGCATATTGCGAGCTTTCGCAACGCAGCCAGGCGGGAGGCATCGGCGTATAAAATGTAAAGTTATTTTTGAGTGAACCCTTACATCATGAAAAGTGGATCCACATCTATAACCACTTTAACATTTCGGTTGTTTAGTATTGATGGGTTTTCAAAAATCAGTTGGTGAACAAACCGGTGGAGGGGCTTAACCCTTAATCCTTTTAAAATGATTTGCCATCGGTATTGCTTTGCGATCCTGGAAAGCGGAGCTTCAATGGGACCAAGGATCTCCATGAACGTTAAATAGGATCTGTTACTTTTTTTTAACACATCGCAAAGATCTCCCAGAACCTGAGCATGCTGCTCGGCTTTTTGCTTGTCCCTTCCTGTAATTTTTATCTGGATCATTCTGGAAAACGGTGGGTAATTGAGGGCTTTCCGATAATTTATTTCTCCATTGTAGAAGGCTCGAAAGTCCTGATCCTTTGCCGATAATATACTGAAATGTTCCGGGTTGTAAGTCTGTAAAATTACTTTGCCCGGGCGGGGTCCCCTTCCGGCCCGTCCGGCCACCTGGGCCAGGATCTGGAAGGTCCGTTCGCCTGCCCTAAAGTCTGGAAAATTCAATGAAAGGTCCGCACAAATAATGCCGACCAAGGTAATATTTGGAAAATCATGACCTTTTGCAACAATCTGGGTTCCTACAAGTATGTCTATCGATTGGTTTTTGAGGTCCTTTAATATTTTTAAAATTGAACCTTTACGAGTTGTTGTATCACGATCCATTCGGGCAACGCTGGCTTCAGGGAAAAGTGTTTTTACGGCAATCTCAATCTTTTCCGTGCCGATCCCCAAAAGTTTAATACGGGAAGACCCACAGGCGCTGCAATCCGATGTAGATGCCCGTGTAAAACCGCAATAATGACATTTGTAGGCGTTTGCACGCTGGTGTAACGTCAGGGAGATATCACAATTTTTGCACCGTATGGGCTCCCCACATGCCCCACAAACCGAAAAACTGGCGAAGCCCCGCCGGTTCAGGAAGAGAAGTACCTGTTCTTTATGGTCAAGGGTCTTCCTGATTCCCTCATAAAGCTCAGTTGAAATAAAACGTCGGATTCCTCGGATATCCCTGGTTTGGCATAAATCAACCACGGTGATCTCCGGAAGAGGCCGCGCTTCGACACGATTTTGCAGGGTTAGTTCTGTGAATTTTTTAGCGATCACGTTGTGGTACGACTGAATGGATGGCGTGGCTGATCCCAGCAAAGCCACACAATTGTGATGCTTTGCCCTTACAACCGCAAGATCCCGGGCGTTATAATGGAGATGACCGTCCTGTTTGTAAGACGTGTCATGTTCCTCGTCAACGATGATCACACCAATGCTCTCAAAAGGTGCAAAAATCGCGGATCGTGCACCGATGGCAATGATTGCCTCTTTCCGGATGATGCGCATCCATTGATCAAAGCGCTCGCCCGTGGAAAGCCCGCTGTGAAGCACAGCAATACACTCTCCAAACCGGGCTCGGAAACGTCGTTCCATCTGTGCCATGAGAGCAATCTCCGGAACCAGGACCAAAACCGGATATTCGAGTTTTATGGCCTCGGCTGCGAGATGCAAATAGACCTCTGTCTTCCCACTACCGGTAACCCCTGTTAAAAGAAACGTCGAAAATCCTTTGCCAAGGGCGAAAACAGTGGATTCAACTACATTTTTCTGCTCTTCCGTAAGTACGGGAACCGGTTCAACCTGAATTGGCTCACCGAACGGATCTCGATAAATTCGTTTCTCATAAATGGCAATGTCGCCCGCATCTTCCAATGACTTGATGATACGCGGAGCTGAAGGAACGACCTTCTTTAAATTTTTTACTGAAATTTCGCCTTCGGCTTCTAAAACGCGAATGATTTTCTTTCCGGCCAAAGTGTAGCTGTCGGCAGGAACATCAGACCGCCTCAACGCCACATAACGCTCCAGCCTTTGTTTTGCCTTGCCGCCCTTCAGTTCTTTCTTTTTGATTAGCCACCCACGGTTTTCTAAGGTTTGAATTAATGCCGCCGGGATGTTTGTATTCAAAATTTTGCGTAGTTGATTCACGCGTAAGGTTCCTAATTTAAGCCGCGAGAGGATTTCGCGCTCCAAAGGGGTAAGAAACTCTTTGCAAAGGGCATCTTCCCCTTCTTTTGTCAGTACAATCGTCATATGGTCGGATAGTGATAAACCGCCAGGAAGCGCACATTTAATCACCTCACCAAGGGGATAAATGTAATAGTCGGAAATCCATTTGAAAAAGGGTATCATGGATGAATGAAAAAGTGGGTTCTCATCCAGGACATCCAGGATATGCTTGGTTTCTCTTTTGTTGGGGCGTTCACATACGCCCAGGATGTATCCCATAACACTGCGCTGACCCAATGGGACCAGCACCCTTTTACCCGAAGAAACAAAATGAGAAAGGTTTTCAGGGACGCTGTAGGTAAGGGTATGATATACTTTAAGGGCTATCGCAACGTCTATGTATGTTGGGTTGGTCGCCATTTTTACAGAATATGAGAAGGCCGATCCGTTTTTCTGTTATAATGTTCTTTTTCCTTGACATAGTTATTCCCTTTTTATATTATTATAAACAGGTTACGTATCAGCGGAAGTAATTTTTAGAAGCAGACCGGGCTCCCGACGCATACCTTGCTTCTTCAGGGAGTGATATAAATGAAACCGGGTAATTGGGCAAAGGGAGGAATATATGCACAAAGTCTCAAAAAAATCTATTATCCTTTTTGTAATTATCGCCCTGGCCTTGACGCCGTTCACAGGAGTCCTGGCACAAGAGGCAGCCATGCATCAGGAAAATAACGGCGGGAAAATGGCCGTTGATGTTGTATTGGTCAGGCCGCTTGCATTCGTGGCATCAGTTTTAGGTGCCGGCCTGTTTGTCGTAGCTTTACCCTTTTCAGCGCTGGGCGGCAACGTCGGGCCGGCATGGTCGAAAATGGTGGTCGCTCCTGGCAAGTACACCTTTGTAAGACCATTGGGTGAATTTCATTAATGCGTTTTGTTGTTATCGTCTACGACTCTAAAATAAAACCAAAAGGCTGTTTCTCAGCAAAAAGACACACGGTGGCGTGACAACCTTGAAACCTTGAGACCTTTCAAACCTCGAAAGGCGTCAGGCTTTCATAACCATCTTCCGTAACGAGAACCGTTTGTTCGAACTGGGCCGAAAGTGATCTGTCGACGGTTACGACCGTCCATTTATCCTTTAGAATCCGCAAGTCCTTCTTACCCAGATTGATCATCGGTTCAATCGTAAATACCATCCCCGGAACCAGAACGACGCCCTCCCCTTTCCGGCCAAAATGGGGAATTTGAGGCGCTTCATGGAACTCAAACCCCACCCCATGACCCACAAATTCCCTGACGACGGAGCAACCCTCCCCTTCCGCATAACGCTGAATGGCCCAGCCAATATCACCGGTTTTATTTCCTGGCTGTACGGCCTCCATTCCGATCCGCAAACTTTCTCCGGCCACGCCTACGATCTTGCGGACATCCGTCCCTGGTGTTCCCACAAAAAAAGTCTTGTTGGCATCGGCATAATATCCATCCAGGATGGAAGTCACATCCACATTTACAATATCACCATCCTTTAGAACCCTCTCGCCGGGGATTCCGTGACAGATCTCTTCGTTGACCGAAACACATACACTTTTTGGATAACCGCGGTAGTTCAAAGGTGCCGGGGTTGCCCCATTTTTAATAGTAAAATCATGAACCAGAGTGTTAATTTCCTCTGTGATCATGCCCGGCCTGATTTTCAACTCCACCAGATCGAGCGTGGCCAAAACTAGACTCCCGCTTTTACGGATGCCTTCAATATCCCCTCTTTCCTTTAGTCGAATGTTGTGTTGGTTAGAATACAGCGTTTTAATATCCTCCAATGTTAATATTTCCTTATTCTGACAGCATTTTTTATATTTCAGCCCACTCCCACATGGGCAGGGATCATTGCGACCCACTTTCGTTAGCAAGTCGATGGTTAACCAATGTTTTTCTTCCTTCAAACCCATTTTTCCAGCATTACGGCAAGTTTTGGCCGTATTGCAAAAAATTACCGGATGGCGCAGCGGGCCTTACGGAACATATTGGAAAGTTACCTTTTTTCAATGGCAACGTATTTCCTTTTCCGAGGTCCGGCATAAATCTGACGCGGACGGCTGAGTTTCCATTTCGGATCATCGGCGTCCTCTTTCCACTGGGCGATCCATCCGGGTAATCGGCCGATGGCAAACATAACCGTAAACATATTGGTGGGTATCCCCATCGCACGAAGCAAGATACCGCTATAGAAGTCCACGTTGGGGTAAAGATTGTGGTCTATAAAATAGTCATCTTGAAGCGCAATTTCTTCAAGCTCTTTCGCAATATCGAGTAACGGATCACTAATCTTGAGTTTTGTGAATACTCTGTCAACCATCTTTTTCAGGATCTTCGCCCGTGGATCGTAACTCTTATAGACCCGGTGACCAAACCCCATTAACCTGAACGGATCGTTTCGGTCTTTGGCTCTTTTTACGGCACGACTTAATCCACCGCGGTCATTCTTTATATCCATGAGCATTTCAATGACGGCCTGGTTGGCCCCCCCGTGCAGGGGGCCCCAGAGTGCCGCTATACCGGCAGAGATTGCTGCATAAAGATTGACCCTTCCGCTACCCACCACCCTGACTGAAGCGGTTGAACAATTTTGTTCATGGTCGGCATGCAGGATCCAGAATACATTTAGCGCCTTTACCAGTTCTTTATGAATATGATAAGGTTTAACCGGGCTGTCAAACATCATGTTCAAAAAATTAGCGCAGTAGGATAGATCCGGTCGTGGATAAGTCACCTTATGGCCTATCGATATTTTGTAGGACATGGCCGCCATCGTCCGTACTTTGGACAACAGGCGTGTAACGGTTCTATCCATTTCTTCTTCCGCCGACTGCAGGTATGGGTAAAAACTTTTTAGGGCCGTGACCATGGCTGACAGAATCCCCATGGGGTGGGAGCCCCTTGGGAATGTTTCGAAAAAATGCTGCATATCCTCGTGGACCATGGATTGATCATTTAATAGGATCGAAAAGTTCTGGAGTTCTTCATGGGTCGGCAAGACATTGTGAATCAAGAGATAAGCGACCTCTCTGAAGCTGGAATATCTCGCGAGTTCTTCAATAGAGTAGCCGCGGAACCGAAGGATCCCTTTTTCACCATCAACAAAAGTAATGGCACTAACGCAACTCCCCGTATTGACAAATCCTGGATCAAGGGTAATCAGCCCCGTGGTCTGTCGCAGTTTGGATATATCAATCGCCTTTTCCCCTTCAGTACCGATGACCAGAGGAAACTCATAGGTCTCTCCTTCAAATGTAAGTTTAACGGTTTCAGCCATGATTCCTTTCCTTTTTCAGCATATATTTTTCCCTTAAAACGTGCTGAGCTTCCAGCACGCACTACATAAATCCATAATTTTATTAAGGAGTTATACTTAAAAGAAGTGACAGCCCTCTCAGGCTAAAAAACTCCCCCGGGTCCGAATTGGTAATGAGACCTTTGAAAAACGCTCATTTTTGTTCAAGTTCAAGGAAGGCGAAAATTTTAAACACAGGAATACATTTAGTATTTTGAGGATTAAAATTTGAGCCTGACAAAGAAATTGGGCAAAAAGGGGCGTTTTGCAAAGGTCCCATGATAAGTTGCGCGCAATATATACGAAATTCCTCCCGAGGTCAAGCATGCAATAAATTCTGTTTCCAAGGCATCGAGGATATAATCCCTCGCTCTTGGGATAAGATCGCAAAGCGTCGTTTACATATCCCGTTTCATATGATAAGTATTTAAAAAACTGTAATAGTTCAGCCACTAAGCCACGAAGGCACAAAGAAGGAATGTGAAGTTTAAACTTTTGTCAAAAAAGAGGAATTAAAGATTCCAGCATGTCTTTCAAGGAAAACCTTTTAAAAAAAATCGAGATCGATAAGTTAACCCAAAAAGTGCTTATTACAATCGGATCCCCGGAGAGTGGTCGAAAAGTGGATCGGGATGCAATGCGCAGTCTTCTTGCAATGGGGTCTTTTACCTTAAAACAGGAACGGGATCTTGATCTTTACTTTCTCGACGCTGATGGGGATCGGAGAAAAATTCTGGTTCTGGATAACGAACTGGCCATTTATCACACCACGGTGGAAGATGTTGCGCTGCGTAAAAGCCCGACTATCAAGGAAATGCTCAGTATTCGAAATGCAATTAAAATATTAAACGACTCCGATGTGGTTCTCAGCAAAAAGGAGCAATCGGTTAAAACGGTCCAAAAAGCGTGCATCGACTTGCTCGATCTATCTTTTGATGAATCTGATCTCGAGGCTATCGCCAGTGATGGTATTGCTTCCCTGGAAAACAGGTACCCAGAAGGTGTCGTCGAAGGCCTGACCCTTTTTGCCGAACTACTCGGGTACACCACCCCGCCGAAAGCTTTTAAGATCAGTAATCACAAAATTATCGGTGCATTAGCCAAAAAAGAAAGCGGTGAACCGGTTTTTGGCCCCATGGTGATTTACAGCCTGATCCACAACGTTATCAAATGGATCGAGGATCAGGTGGGCAGTTTCGACAAAGCCAAAATAGAATGGATGCACCAGGTGGCCACAGGTAAAGAAGACCCTTCAGGAGAAGGAACGGAAGTTTTTCAGTACTTAAAAGAGGCGGTTGTTAACCGTGACATATGGGTAACTTCTCAAAAACCTATAGTTAAACCTACCAGCGGAGTCATCCGGTAATTTTTTTCAAAGGTCTCTTAACGTAGCAAGTTGCTGGGAATTTAGCCCGACAGATTCCTTAACATTTATCGAGTTTTCAGTAACTACTCACGTGGATAGGCTGAAGGCTGTTAGGAAAAAGCGCATTTTAAAGCCTTGTTTGATGCAATAGTCAGATATTTCCGCCAAAGTACAGCAATCGTGCTTTTCTGACCCCTTCAGCCTTCAGTCTAAACAGCTTCAGCCTAACTACGTGAGTAGTTACAGTTTTCATTGTAATCTGTGTAATCTGCGAAATCGGTGGATTAAAAAAAGACTTTAAAAATGAATATATCACATTGGCTGACACATTTAACCGGCAGATTCTTTCAACAATCCGATGATATGGATTCTCCGAATCGCTACCGCATATTCAGAAGAAGAATCGTGTTGATGATGGTCCTGGTAACCGTCATTCCCCTGACCATCATGGCGGTTATCAATAACTATGAATACCAGAAAAGCATTAAGAGCGAAATTGTCAACCCCATGCGCTCGATGGTCAATAAAACAAAACATTCCTTTGAAATCTTTTTGGAGGAGCGCCTTTCGATCGTTAGATTTATCGCTTCCTCCTATTCTTTTCAGGATTTATCCGACCGTAAAACATTTAATCGTATGTTTACTGTATTGATGAATGAATATTGTTGTTTCGTAGATTTGGGTTTAATAGACGTCAAGGGAATCCAGCTAAGTTATTCCGGACCTTACGCTCTTTTGGGAAGAGACTATTCAGAACAAAGTTGGTTCCAGGAGGTGGTGGTAAGGGGAGTTTATATCAGTGATGTTTTCATGGGCTACAGGGAATTTCCTCATATCGCAATTGCCGTTCAGCGAAGGACCGAAGATGGTCGCACCTGGATTCTGCGTGCTACGCTTGATACATCAAGATTTATCAATCTTATTGCCGCCATGGGGCTGGAGCCGGAAAGCGATGCCTTTTTAATTAACCGTGCAGGTATCCTCCAAACCCCTTCCCGGTTTTACGGAAAAGTACTGGACCGCTGTCCATTTTCATTCCCCCTTGGAAGTTACGCAACACAAATTGTCGAAAAAACCGACCCCCAGGGTCGTGAAATAGTCATGGCCTACGCCCCTTTTCTAAAAACAGACTATGCCCTGGTCCTCGTCAAACCCCGTTCCGTGGTTTTAAAATCCTGGTATACGCTTAAAAGTGAAATGTTTTTTATATTTATCGCCAGCGTGGTGGTGATCATCCTGGTTGTATTCAAACTTACGGACCTCCTGGTAAAACGCGCGCAAGAAGCCGATGAAAAACGGGAGTCCGCCTTTCGTGAACTGGAGCACTCACAGAAACTTTCATCCATCGGCAGGCTGGCTGCCGGCGTGGCTCATGAAGTTAACAATCCCCTGGCGATTATCAATGAAAAAGCCGGACTCATAAATGATCTGATTCAATATCAAGCGGATATAAAAGAAAAAACAAAATTCCTTGGACTTACCAATTCGATTCTTCAATCGGTTGAACGCTGCAAGACGATTACACACCGCCTTTTAGGGTTTGCACGTCGCATGGAAGTTCAGCTTGAGGTATTGGATCTAAATGAACTCATACAAGAAGTACTGGGTTTTCTTGAAAAGGAAGCGCTATATCGAAATGTTGATATCAGCCTTCACTTGAAGGACGACCTTCCCAAAATAGATTCCGACCGAGGGCAGCTTCAACAAGTCTTTTTGAATATTATGTCCAACGCCATTTCAGCGATGAAAGATTCAGGCCGGATTACAATTACATCATGGGAAGAAAATTTAGATTCCGTTGCGGTTTCTATCCAGGATACCGGCTGCGGCATGTCCCCAGAAACACTCCGGCATATCTTTGAACCGTTTTTCACAACCAAGGAAAAAGGATATGGAACCGGTCTGGGTCTTCCCATAACATACGGGATTGTGAAGAAAATGGGCGGAGAAATCAAAGTCCAAAGCACAGAAGGCAAAGGCACCACCTTTACGATTTATTTACTCAAAAAACCTAAAACCGATGCGGGGAAATAAAATGGACAACTTGAAAGTCTGTATCGTGGATGATGAAGAGGAATTTGTTACCACCCTGGCTGAAAGATTGGAACTTAGAGGATTTAAAGCACAAATCGCGACAAACGGCGAAACCGCGTTGCACCTAATTGAAACCGATCCACCCCATGTTGTGGTTTTGGATGTGATGATGCCGGGTATGGGAGGTCTGGAAGTCCTGCAACGAATAAAGGAACGGAACCCTCAAATCCCGGTTATCCTCCTGACCGGACACGGCGACACTAAAGAAGGGATGGAGGGAATGCGTCTGGGCGCTTTCGATTATTTGATGAAACCGTTGAGCATCGATGATTTAATCAAAAAAATGCAAGAAGCCGTTAAACATCCATAGCAGAGACGCTGTCGATTTTGGGGAGAAACCATGAAACAACGAAATGAAAAAGAACTTGAATTTTTTGGAAAAATCACGGCCGGAATTACCCACGAAATGAAAAATGTCCTGGCGATCATCAAAGAATCTGCAGGCCTGATGGAAGATATCATGTCCCTGTCAGCCGAGGCGTCTATACCCCATCAGGATAAAATCCAAAATTCTTTAACAAAAATAAAAACGCAAGTTAGGCGTGGCGTAGAACTGACCAACCGGCTCAACCGGTTTGCCCACAGCTCGGATGAAACCCCGGCGAAAATCGATCTGCATGAAACCGCTGAGCAAATCATCGCGCTATCCCAGCGATTTGCCAGATTAAAAAACGTGGTTTTGAAAACAGGTTCCCCGGAAAAATCAGATCAACCCATGCCCCTTGTAACCCATCCGATTCAGTTACAAATGGCGTTGTTTTTATGCATCCAGTGCTGCCTAGATGTAATGCCTGCAGGAGGGGAGATAACGATTTCCCTTGAAAAAAAAGGAGCAAAAATCGCCATCCATAATACCTGTAAAGGTGATCTAACAGAAAGAATCGAACGTGTCGGTATGATTCCTTCATCTGCAAATTGGTCCGAATTAAAAGAAATTTCGGATTACTTGCAGGGAACGACTGAAATCGACGAAGCCAATGCCGTTGTTAAATTGATCCTGCCTGAGGAAATAAATGAAACGCCTGATTCGGTTTGACAATTTGTAAAAATTTTCGACATGATTATTCCCCACCGTTCATTATCACTATCCAGCAAAAAGGTTTGATATCCTCATAATTACAATTTGTTAAATCCCTCTATCACTTCATTTTTCATTTGGCATCGCTTTTGCTACTATTAAAGAGCGATCCATGTAACTTCTCAAAAACTTATGGTTAAACATATCAGCGGAGTCATCCGGTAATTTTTTTCAAAGCGGGCAACTGTTTGAAGCCGTTTAGGGCGGCTTACATAGACCCGAACAGCACAAATTGTTTATTGTAGCCTGTTTGTGCTAAGCGACACACTCACTTTACATCCCGTGCGCGGGTCTATGTTAGGCGCCCTTAACGGCAAGTTTTGGCCGTATTGAAAAAAATTACCGGATGGCGTAGCGTGCTTACCAGAACATATTGAGAAGCTACCGATCCATATGCATATACTTTTGTTTCCAAGGCAAGCACGAATAAAAATTGACTTTCACAGGAGACACACATGCAACAAAAAAATATAATGATCGCAGTTGATGGCTCGGACCATTCGTTTGAAACGATTCGATATGTCGGAAATATTATTCCTCCGATAGCGATAGCAGCCAGGATAAAGCTTTTTCATATTATGAATCCATTTCCTGAGACTTTTTGGGATCTAGAAATCGATCCTGAAAATAACCATGCAAGCTCCATAATTCAAAGCTGGAAACAGCGGCAAGAAAAGTTTATCCAGCAGTTTATGGAACAGGCGCTCCAGCTCCTGAAAGATGCCGGGTTTAGTGAAGATACCGTGACGGTCGACATAAAAGAGAGGCAGAGAGGAATTGCCCGTGACATAGCAGATGAAGCACAAAGGGGTTATGACGCAGTCGTCGTGGGACGACGAGGGTATGGCGATGTAGAAGATTTAATTCTCGGAAGCATCGCCAATAAGCTTGTGAATCGTCTCCACCATTTTCCGATATGGGTGGTTGGCGGTTGTCCGGATCCAAATAAAATTCTCGTCGCCATGGACAGTTCTGATGGGGCCATGCGAGCTTTGGAACATGTTTACAATTTCCTCGATAAAGCCCATCCCCATTTGCTCCTTTTGAATGTAATCCGAAGCTTCAACGATTTACAGGCAGATAAGGAGCAATCATCTCCGCTACCGTCTGATAACCAATTGCTGGAAGTCGCCGAAAAGGAAATGCACAAAGCAAAAACAGAGATGTCGTCTATTTTCGACCATTGCATTCGGAAATTGGAACAAAAGGGAGCAGATCTAAGTAGAATCGAGACGAAAATCGTTACCGGTGCAGGCAGCCGAGCAGGGACAATTGTCGAAGAGGCTCAGAAAGGAGCTTACGGCACTATCGTTATTGGGCGAAGGGGGCTTTCCAAAGTGCAGGAATTTTTTATGGGCAGGGTCTGCAATAAAGTTCTCCAACTGGCAAAAGAGATGTCGGTTTTCATTATTAATTGACTATCGTACTGCAAGCTTTTTCAAAAAAGAAGAAAGCTTGTTAGTTTTATTTTGACTCATTTTGTTTATTTCAATATTTTTTTTAGTTTCATTGCCTCTTTCATTCCACCCCAAATATTTTATAATCCGTTGTTATTACTAAATAAGCAATTGTTGGCACAAACTTTACTGCAAAATAATATAACCGCAAGACAATTCACCATTAATTCAGAGCAGCATGTGGTTCCATTCTTGACAACTAAAAATCCCTTGTCAAAGATAAAATAAAAGGGTAAATTTAAACAGATTCCTGCCGGAAAATTGCGTAATGTTAATAAACAGCCAAGGAGGCAAAAATGAAGCATATTAAAGTTCTTTTAGTAGATGATGAAAAAGAATTCGTACAGACCCTCTCTGAGAGGATGGAGATGCGGGATCTTGGCTCTGATGTAGCCTTGAATGGTGAGGAGGCCCTTAAAAAAATAGATGAGGATGTCCCTGATGTCATGGTTTTAGATCTCAAGATGCCGGGTATCGATGGCATGGAAGTACTCCGAAAAACACGAAATGCCTATCCCAATGTACAGATCATCATGTTAACCGGGCACGGATCGAAAAAAGATAAAAAAGAAGCCCGTCGCTTGGGGGCCTTTGAGTATCTTCAAAAGCCGGTACCCATTGATATCTTGGTTAATAAAATTAAGCTCGCGTATAAGAAAAAAATTGAGACCACCATGATGGCCGCCACCTTTGCCGAGGCCGGGGAATTTGAAACAGCCAAGGAGATCCTGGATCGGGACAAAGACGAATAACGCACTCAAGGGGGCATAATTCATGAAAATCAGAGTACTGCTGGTGGATGATGAAAGGGACTTTGTCGAAACACTGGCCCAACGTTTGGAGGTACGGGATTTTGCCGTGACAACAGCCTTCGGGGGAGATGAGGCATTGGACCTCATAAAGGAACGTGAATTTGATGTTGTGGTTCTGGATGTGCTCATGCCGGGGAAAAATGGTATTGAAACCTTAAATGAAATCAAAGAGTTAAAACCTCTTACCCCTGTCATCATGCTCACCGGCAACACGACGGTTGAGACGGCCATCGAGGGCATGAAATTGGGTGCTTACGACTATCTCATGAAACCGACGGAGACAGAGGATCTGGTGGAGAAAATCACGAAGGCTTTTAATCTCAAATCCGAACATGAAGACCGCATTCGCAAGGCCGAGATCAATGGCATTGTTAAAAGACGTGGCTGGTAAGCGTGTATATTGACCTTGCCGCCGGCTTGTTCACGGTTCACGTTACAAACTATTTTTTTTATACCCAGGTGCCCGGCATACAGACGAAATCAAAAAACAACTTTGAAAACGTCGCCAAGAGTAAAGGATTCTTATTACATCCCCCAGGGAACATGCCCTCCTATTTAATGCCCATCCAGAAACGGTCTTTTTGCCCGATCTCTGCGTTATGCTCAAAATTTTATCCTCGGAATATCAACGATATGCCTGTGGTAAAATTTTTCGCAGGCCTTGATCTCGAACAAAAATCCTCGTTTCTGGACGGACACTATTTAGGCCATCCACCCAATGCAAATTATTTTTTATCGAGTGATTTTGGAGGTTTGCCATGAAAACAAAGCTTGTCAAAGATTTGATGGTTCTCATTTCCGGATATGCGACGGTTTCACAGGAAGCCACCCTGTACGAAGCCATTACCGCTCTGGAAGAAGCCCAGAAAAAGTTTGACCCTTCCCGCTACCGTCATCGGGCGATTCTGATATACGATGAAGATCATAAGATTATCGGCAAAGTCAGCCATCTGGATATATTGAGAGCTTTGGAACCAAAATATAAGAAAATAGGAGATACGGTCTCATTATCCCGTTTTGGATTCAGTCCTCATTTCTTGAAGACCATGCAGGATCAACTCCGACTCTGGGACAAACCCATGAATGACATCTGCAAAAAAGCGTCTCGATTGAAAGTGAAGACGTTTATGTATACCCCCTCGGAAGGAGAATTTGTTGATGAGAATGCCTCCCTGGACGAGGCCATCAACCAGTTTATCATGGGACATCATCAATCTTTGCTGGTGACCCGGAACAAAGCGATCATAGGGATCTTAAGGCTGACGGATGTTTTTAATGAAGTCTGCCAGGCAATCAAAACTTGCGAAATTCAAACCGAATAGAACAGATAATGATTTGCTGCCTGACCTGAAGGAGAGTGTTCAATGATGACTGATTTGATTTCCAACCCGACGAACAAGAAATTCAACTGGAGAAGACTCGTATTTCTTTTATCAGGAATTTTGCTTTTCACA
>JAFDFH010000208.1 GCA_019309945.1 Deltaproteobacteria bacterium | reverse complement strand
AATGTTCAACTCGAGCGTCCCATGACCCATGACCTTTTCAAGAATTTTGTTGAGGTCCTTAATTATGAGGTAACAAAGATTGAAATATGTGATTTGAAAGATAACACCTATTACGCCCAGATATATTTTGTTTCTCCGGAAAAAACCTTCAGCATGGATGCCCGCCCCAGCGATGCCATCGCCATTGCCCTGCGGTTTAATGCCCCCATTTATGTCGATGATAAAGTGATTGCAAGATCAAAGATGGGATTCGGGGATGTTGAAGCGCTGGACAAAAGTGAAGAAGGGGAGAAATGGGCCGATTATCTGAAAAATCTTTCACCGGAAGACTTTGGAAAATATAAGGTTTAAGGGAGAAGGACACCCTGTTTCTTACGCCCTCTTTTTCTTCGTATATTCGACAACCTGGCGGATGATGTCATCCAGACTTGTTTTCGGTTCAAAGCCGATGAGGGCCTTTATTTTTTCGATACCCGGAACTCGTCGCTGCATGTCTTCAAAATCCTTTTCAAAGGCCTCTTCATAAGGGATCAGTTCGATGGTGGAAGTGGATCCGGTCGCCTTGACAATCTTTTCAGCAAGTTCAACAATAGAAATTTCCTCGGTTCCGCCAACATTAAAAACCTCACCCACGGCATCATCCTGTGCCATCAGCGCCATCAATGCCGCAACAACATCCTTGACATAGGTAAAGGTTCGGGACTGTCTGCCGTCACCGTATACGGTCAGCGCTTTATTCTCCAGAGCCTGGGAAACAAATCGGGGAATGACCATACCGTATGCGCCGGTCTGCCGCGGTCCCACCGTATTAAAAAGGCGGGTAATGATTGCCTGAAGTCCTTTTGTCCGGTAATAGGCCTGTGCCGTGAATTCATCCATGAGCTTCGATGCGGCGTAACTCCACCGGAATTTGCTTGAAGGACCATATATGATGTTGTCCGTTTCAACCAGAGGGGCATGATCGTGCTTGCCGTATACTTCTGAAGATGAGGTTATTAAAACTTTTTTCTTGAATTTTGCGCACAGTTCCAGAACCTTTTCCGTGCCCTGGATATTGATTGTGATGGACTTGAGGGGGTTTTCAAGGATATAACGGACACCCACGGCGGCTGCCAGGTGAAAGACGACATCACAGGTGCCGACCAGTTCCAGCATGAGATCATGATTAAAAATTGTATCGATGTGTACAAAGATCCTGTCTTTAAAGCGCTCATCTTCGGTAAACGGTTGAATGTTTTCCATGGCTCCGGTGGAAAGATCATCGATGATATAAACATCGTCCCCTTTTTCAAGAAAAGCCTCTGCTAGATGAGACCCAACAAATCCGGCGCCCCCTGTAATCAAAACCTTCATATACACCTCCCTTAGTACCTATCTATTGAAATCACATCATGTTTGCGCATGATTTATGCTGCCATGCCAGATTGAATATTTAAGAAACTGTGACATTGAAAACTGACTATTGAAAAGTGAAAATTTAAGGAATTCTATCAATTATATATACAAATGACATCGCAAAGCGATACATCAAATTGTCAATATTCAATCGTCAATATTCAATTTGGTTCCGGTTTATCCGGGTTAGGGTTTATTCAGAAATTAATTCACAATTTTTAAGTGTTGGGGCGTCCCGCCGGCAAGGCGCGAAAACGCAGTAATATCTGGCATATTGCGAGTTTTCGCAACACAGCCAGGCGGGATGCATCGGCGCTTAAAATGTGAAGTTATTTTTGAGTGAGCCCTTAAGTGCTTTGCTGGATTGCACCCCACTTTACAAGTGCCCCGGCCGCGGCGATCCACAGGTGGGCCGAATCAAACACAGGCACCCCAATGGCTTCGATCGCCTGGGACATATGTTGAGTATAGGCCCCACCCCTTGCCGCACACAGGATCGGTTTTTTAGACTTACGATTCATCTCTTCGAGAACCTCCACGATCTTTTCATCCAGGGGTGTATCCTGAAAAACAAACCAGTTCATGATGACATGTACGTTGGGATCCCGATCCAGGCATTCCATGGCAAAATGGTAATCGTCGGATGTCGCGGATCCGGTCACATCCACAGGATTTTTACAAATATAGAAGGCCGGATAATGGGCTTCCATCGCTTGAATCGATTCGGCCAGAATGCCGGCCATCTCCACGTCATAGCGATCAAATATATCGATAGCATTCACCATGGGGCCGGCCCCGTTGCTGATCATGGATATACCCGGTCCCTGAGCGGGTGGTTGCATGGAAAGTGCTCGACTTACGGCGACGAGTTCCTCGTACGAATCGACGGGGAGAATTCCCGCTTGTTTAAATGCACCCTGATAAACCCCGTAACTACCGCCGTATGCCCCGGTATGGGACTGCGCCGCCTGGGCCGAACGCTGGGTTCTCCCTGACTTGTACAGCACGATCGGTTTTTTATGAGAAGCAATGACTTCACGAGCGGTCCGCAGAAACTTCCTGCCGTCCTCCAAACCTTCCACATAAGAGGCAATCACCCGGGTATCCGGATCTTCGGCAAGATAAGCAATCATATCCGCTTCATCCACGTCAACCCGGTTACCGTAAGAAATCATCTTGCTGGCCCCTGTTTTTTCACATTCCTCCAAAAAGCTACAGCCGTATGTCCCGCTCTGAGTAATAAAAGAAATGTTTCCCGGCTTTGGACGCACCATCCGCTCATGAACCTGGAAAAAAGCGTCAAAACGGTTTTGCGCACTAAAACACCCGATACAGTTCGGCCCAATAACCCGTATGCCATATTCTCTGGATTTTCGCTGAATCTCCTTTTCGAGTTCAACTTGTTCGCCCCCCAGCTCCTTCCCGCCTCCGGAAATAATGAGCATAGCCGGAATACCCAGTGTATGGCATTGGTCAAGCAGTTCAGGAACAAGCGCCAATCCAACAATGACAACTGCCAGATCGATTTTTTCGGGAATTTCATCAAGGCTCTCGTAACTTTCAAGACCAAAAACCTTTTTTCTCCCCCGGGAAATGGGAAATACCTTACCCTCAAAGTTGTGGTTGATCAGACTGTCAGCGACCGCATTGCCGATTTTACCGGGAGTGGTGGAAGCCCCAACCAGTGCCACATTCTTGGGTTCAAAAAAATTAGCCATGCCGGTAATACTGGCTTTTACTCCACTGATCACGGTCTCTGCGGGTTCTTTGGCAAGAATGATTTTTGCATCCAGGGCAATCGCTGCGGACGTGTTGAGGCAAACAGGATTAAAATCCATCGATTCATATAGTCCGGCGGCATCCAGGCCCAGTCGTCCGATTTTGAGCATGGCATCAACGAAAACATCCTCGTTCAGAGGTGGTTCGCCGCGAAAGCCGCGCATCAATAGCTTCCCCTTGATCTCCTCAATCATCTCCTGAATATCTTCCCGGGTTGCCGGAAGTACCCTGAAGGTGACGTCATCCAGCAAATGAATAAAAACGCCGCCGGTGCCCAACATGATCACCGGACCAAAACACGGATCATTCTGGAGGCCCACAATATACTCTGCGCCGCCCTGGACCATTTTTTCTACTAAAAATCCATCGATGTCCTCATTTCGCGTGGAAAAGACGCTGATCATCTCTTCACAGGCCTTCTTTAACGCTTCTTCGGACCCGAGGTTTAACACAACGCCTTTTTGTTCCGTCTTGTGAAGCATTTCGGAAGAAACCGCTTTCAACACCACCGGATACCCCGCGCCTGCTGCAAATTCGACCGCTTCTGCGACGGTTTTCACCAAGCTTCCTTCCGGAACCGTGATCCCGTATCCGCTGACGATTTGCTTGGATACATGTTCCGGAACAGCCGTGGCTCCTTTTGAAATATACGTTTCACACAAAGACCTCATTTCAGCTTTTTCCATGACCGTTTCCCTTTCCTCTTCTGGCTGTGTTGACGGGAGATGGAGGCATTCGCAATCTATTTCCAGACACCTGCCAAGATGATGTTCGATGATCCATTGGGTTTAAACTGATTTATTATTCGATACGGGTGCTATTGTCAAGAATGACCCCTTTAGGGTGCATTAGAAATTCTGTTTGACCTTCTCCAGGACGGCTTCCATGACCTTTCCGGCTTTTTCATGAATAACGATGTCTGCCTGGGGGTCCATGTCCGTCGGCGTATAATTGATGATCACCAGCTTGGCACCTGCCTGCTTTGCGACGATGGGCATACTGGCTGCGGGATATACCAGCAAAGATGAACCGATGACGATAAAAATGTCACATTCCCGGCTGCAAGATTCAGCACGTCGCATTTCATCAAGGGGCATGGCTTCACCAAAAGAAATTGTGGCGGCCTTGATTAAACCACCGCATTTCTTGCAGTGAGGGTCTTCCTCACCCTCATCGATTCGTTTTAAAACATCCACCATCAGGAGCCGGTCATCACACTTTAAGCACTTTGTAAATTTAATCGTGCCATGCAGCTCAATAATCTTTTCTTCGCTATTCCCGGCGGCATGATGCAATCCATCAATATTTTGGGTGATAACGCAGGAAAGTTTACCCAATTTTTCCAGCTCAACTATAGCATGGTGGGCCGGATTCGGCTGGTAGTTGGCAGATACAAGTTCTCTGCGGAGCTGCCAGTTGCGTTTTCGGGCCTCTTTGTCAGCCACAAATCGTTGAATCGTAAAATCTTCCGGGTCGTACCGGGACCAGATGCCGTCCGGACTTCTGAAATCAGAAATACCTGACTCGGTGCTCACCCCAGCTCCTGTAAAAAGGGCCACTTTATTTGCTTCAATGATCAAACCGGCGATTTCGTCAACAGCATTTTTCATAGTAACCTCCCTATCTTCTTTTTTTTAATAACAAAATTTACTTTCGGGTACAATGACAAAGTGCTATAATTTAAAATCTGCATGTAAAATCATGAAAAGAAAGCGTTTTAAATTAAACTCAGACCGATCGGAAGCTTGCAGAGCTGTTCTAATTTTGTAACCGTTCACGGCTTGAAACTTGAAATTGGAAAGTAGAAATTGGGGCGAGATGAAACGAGTTTAGGAGTTGGATGTCTACAAACTGGCGGAAGCGTTAGCAGATATGGTCT
>JAFDFH010000207.1 GCA_019309945.1 Deltaproteobacteria bacterium | reverse complement strand
AATATCGGTTACGGAAAGAAATAGATCGGCATCACGGACAACACCAACCAGTTTATCACCTTCAAACACCGGAAGCACGGTAATTTTGTTCCGGAACATTTTTTTGAGCGCATCCATCAGGCACTCACCAGCCTGGATGCTCCCCTTTATTTTCAGCATAATAGCAGAGATTTTTGTTTGCGCATTTTTCCTGACACGTGCTTCAAAATCGAGTCCGGCTTCATCCATATGGGCCACATCGGCTTCAGCGAATGTCAGCGAAACCCCCAGCGCGGCCAGTTTTGCCGATAGGCCCCCGGCAATTTCAGGGATCAAGGCCTCAAGAAAACATCTGAAATCAAGGATTCCAACCAGCTTTTCATTGCGGTCCAAAACAAGGGCCGTGCGGGGGCCCGCCTCAGTACACATCCCACTCTCCAACTCACAGTACGACGTTCGCAGCGATAACGCCGCTTCCCGTAAAGATGCGTCTGCAGAGACAGTGGTATAGTTCTTTAGCGGTATCATTCTTTCATTTATTTTACATTCAAACAACATAATCTATTCTCCCTGCTAACTTGAATTACGGTTCATGTCCAGCGTATGCTAGTGCCCCACGGCAATAATTCCGCTGGCAGCAATACTGAGGATAATAGCTTCGAGGAGCGCCAAGACCGCATAAACCTTGTCATTGTTTTTAAACAGCGTCGGAACAATGGCCAAATAGCAGATGATGGTAACGCCGGCCAGCATAGCGATGCCGATGAAATTCAAAAAGTCACTGTATCCAAGCATTCCCAACCATCCCCATCCGTTCTTGATATGGGCGTCATGCAGATAATCGTTGACCGGCTTGCTCCAGTGCTGTGAAATTTCATCTAAAGGAATATAGGGATTCATGATGCCGAAGGCATAAATGGCAAAGGTAACAAAAAGGATCAATAAGCCGATGTACATACCTATTTCAAGAATTTTGGCATATAGAATCTGTTCGGGCGTAGCTTCTATAGAGGCGGTTGATTTTTCTTCCATTATCCTTCCTCCCTGCTCTATCGTATAAATATATTGTTTTTTAATTAAAATCCAAGTCCTTTGGAAAGCGCCTTGAGACCGGCGAAAGCGAGTATCCCGATAACCATCCAGCGGATCATAGCGGGTTTGGCGATTTTAAGAAGCCTGACACCGATGAATGACCCTAACATGATTCCCACAAGAGAGGGAACCACCATCATGGGAATCACACATCCCTTGTTCATGTATATCCAGGCCGCTGAAGTATCCGTAATCGAAAGAAGGAATTTGCTGGTCGCCACACTGATTTTTAAAGGCGCGCCCATAACCAGATTGAGCACCGGCACATTTGCCCATCCGGCGCCTAGTCCGAACATCCCGGCCATCACACCGATAATAATGAATAAGCACAGACCAATGGGGGTTCGGTGGATCTTCCAGTTAATCACCTGATTCGTGCTGGCTTCATGGTAAACGCCGTAAATACAAAGGATTTCAGACAATCTGTCTGCTTTGGGAACGTCCGGGATTACAGATTTCTTGGCGGTGAGCATCAGTACACAAATTCCAAGTATCGTTGCCCCCAGGGAAATTTGAATGATATTGGTAGGTAACGCTAGCCCGATCATAGCCCCGACGATTGCACAGGTAGAGGCAATCAAGGCTACCGGAATGGCCAGTCTTAAACTTGCCAGGTTCGCTTTGAGTAGCCCCGGTCCGGCGGCCAAAGCACCTGAAAGGGCGACAAGCAAACCGGTACCTCGCACAAAGTCCAGGTGAAATGGGAAAAAGCCGCTGATAATCGGTACAAACAGAACCCCTCCTCCGACACCACCTAAAACTGCCAATATTCCCATAATAAATGTTACGATCAAAAGTACGAGGGGCCAGAACCACCATGCATGGCTATCTGTAACCGCCCCGGAAGCATCGGTGGGCGAACCTGCAAAAGCGGGAGGTATTAAAATCGTCACTAAAAAAAAGCAAATCAGAAGGATCGCCCACAATTTACCATTCTTCACCATCTTTTCCTCCTTGGTACTGAAATTCAGATTTTTATTTTTCACCCTGCCCTTCACCGATGGGCCGGATTTTATTCGATTAAAATAGTTGGTTAAACTATCCGAACTTTCATTGTATGTCAAATGAAAATAGTTGTTACACAAAAGCAAAATTTAGATCGGGGGAGCTAAAATTATCGAAAACGAAGTAGATTGTAAAAAAATAGGCATCGAGAGGTTTTGATGTTGTGGAAACGTCATCAAGGTTCTTTTATTCCATGGGAATGGCAAAAAAATTACGTAACTTCTCTATATGTTCCGGTAGCCCCGCTGCGCAATCCGATCACATCGAAGTGTTGGTGAATTCCCGAGACGTTATATGAGTGCCAAATCGACAATCTCATTTAGCTTGTCTATTTTAATGATTTTCAAATCGTTATGAATATCCTCCGGAATATTGCTCAAATCCGGTTCGTTTTTACCCGGAAAAACAACCGTTTTTACCCCCCCTTGGTGGGCCGCCAGAATTTTTTCCTTGATGCCGCCCACAGGGAGTATTCTGCCGCTCAAGGTCAATTCTCCCGACAACGCTGTATCTCTTCGGCATGGACGTTGGGTTAACAAAGAGATAAGAGCGATTACGATGGGTAAACCGGCTGAAGGGCCGTCCTTGGGTATGGCACCGGCCGGAACGTGAATATGGATATCCTGTCCATTAAAAAAATCCTCACTGATATTATATAAAGTTGTATTACTCCGAATATAGCTCAAGGCCGCCTCAGCGGATTCTTTCATAACATCACCGAGAGATCCGGTGAGAATGAGTCGGCCTTTTCCTTTCATTTTGGCAGCCTCAATGAAAATGATCTGGCCGCCGGTCTCGGTCCATGCCAGACCGGTCGTTACTCCGATCATGTCTTTGGCCTCCGTCACTTCCAAATGGAATTTGGGTGGGCCCAGTAATTTCTCAACAATTTCAGGAGTTATGTGAATAGACTTTTCTTTTGGCGCTCCACTCAAAAACTGTCGCGCTGTTTTGCGGCAAATAGAGGAGATTTGTCTTTGTAAATTTCTCAGCCCGGCCTCTCTGGTATACTCCCTGATAACCGTACGGACGCCCCCTTGCGTAAAAATGGGTGGAAAATCAGAAAGTCCTGCAGCGTCTATCTCTTTAGGGATCAAATATTTAAAAGCGATATTTTCCTTTTCATTTTCCGTATACCCGGTCAGATAAAGGGTCTCTAAACGATCCAAAAGCGCTCTAGGAATCGGATCGATGGTGTTAGCGGTGGTAATAAACATGGATTTAGACAAATCAAAAGGTATATCCAGATAATGATCCGTAAAATGGGCATTCTGTTCAGGATCAAGAACTTCTAACAAAGCAGATGCGGGATCGCCTTTAAAATCCTGACCAATCTTGTCAATTTCATCCAGCATGAAGAGGGGATTGTTAGATTCGGCCCGACGAATTTCTTGAATAATTCTTCCTGGAAGGGCACCAACGTAGCTTCTGCGATGTCCTCTTATTTCAGCTTCGTCTTTCATCCCTGCCAATGAGATGCGAATAAATTTTCTTCCCAGACTCCGTGCGATTGATTGTCCCAGAGATGTCTTCCCTGTTCCCGGAGGGCCGACAAAGCAAAGAACCGGCCCTTTTGATTCCAGCTGGGTCTTTTTTTTCGCTAAGGCTTCATTAAGGGTTGCTTTGATTTCATCCAATTTCAAAGGCTTTGAAATAAAATGATAGCTTCCCTTGCGCATTGCTTCAATCGCTGTAGGCACCGTTGCATATCCGCTGACCATGATCACCGCAATTTCTGGATCTTTCTCTTTAGCTTTTTCCAGAACGGCCATACCATCAACCTTTTCCATTTTCAGATCTGTAACAATCACATCAAAACGGATATGTTCAAGAAAATCCAGGGCCTCGACCCCACTTGCGGCAGAGGTTACCTGATATCCTTCTTTAGCAATGACATGCTCTAGATTTTTTCGGGCAATTTTTTCATCATCCACTACCAATACATGATGCTTCCGAGATAATTTTAAAATGCGTACGGCCAAATGTTCTAAAATCCGATCTTTGATTTCATCAAGGCCGTAATGTTCTTGATTAAGAACCGACTCAGCCCTATTAATGTCCAGGCAATCCTCGGTATGGCTGTCCCATGGAAGGGTTGCCAAATAGCTTAGGTAATTTATGGCTATCGTATATTCAGCGGTTGAGGGATTGGTTTTAGAAAGCTTGTCCACCTCCTTGAGCGCTATCTTCTCGACCTGGGACGGCATTTTTGCGTCTAACACCGTCTTCCTTATCTCTTCGATCTCAAGGGAAAGCTCTATTTCTTCCTCTTTTTCAGGTTTTTTAAAAAAACTCATCTTCAAATGTCATCCTGATATTTATTTAAACATAAAAAAGCTGGTCCTCTGGGCCAGAATTCTTTATTCCCCCCTATATTTAATTATCTTGCAGGGAGCAAGCCTATATAAGAGGCACAATCAAAAAAAAGAGCACATATTGCAAATCGCAACACCTCGTTTAGGATTGTAATACAATATATCTTATTAGAATTCCATCAAATTTTTAGATGATCCGGTAAAGCGTTGCAAATCGCAACAATTCGAATCTTTTTCCAATTCGTCTTATATTTTCCAATTCCAACATTATTAAAAATAATATTAATGGGTTATAAAATTTTAAAAACAATGGCATGGCGTTTGCTATCACATTATAACAAAGCAGCTAATATTTTTAAGAGGAGGAAAAATCATGTTTAAAAATCTAAAAAACAAATTTGAAAGAATGATGATGGCCGTTACATTTGCAGAAGCAGGGGAATGGGAACAAGCCCGTGATATCGTAGATGAGCGCGACAAGAAAAAGGTGCGCAAGGTCGTTCGCAAAGCGGTGCGTGAGGAAAAAAGGCCGTTGCTTTACTCCTAGACCAAAAACAATATTTGCGTAAAGCCAAGAGGGCAGAAGAATGCAAAAAGTATTATTAGCCGTCGATGGTATTCGCCCACGTCAAAATCTATTTCAGTATGCCGTGCAACTTTGTGAGCGGATCAAGGCCGAACT
>JAFDFH010000206.1 GCA_019309945.1 Deltaproteobacteria bacterium | reverse complement strand
TTTTTTTAGTTTCTGAATCCTTTTTTAAAACTCATCTTTTTCATGATTTTACATACAGATTTTGTAATTTCTTAAAAACTTATGGTTAAACGGTTAAACCTACCAGCGGAGTCATCCGCTAATTTTTTTCAAAGCGGGCAACTGTTTGAAGCCGTTTAGGGCGGCTTACAGTGACCCGAACAGAATAAATTGTTGATTGTAGCCTATTTGTGCTAAGCGACACACTCATTTTAAATCCCATGCGCGGGGCACTGTTAGGCACCCTTAACTGCAAGTTTTGGCCGTATTGAAAAAAATTAGCGGATGGCGCAGCGGGCCTAACGGAACATATTGAGAAGTTGCCAGATTTTAGGTGTAAAAGAAAGGAGACCAAAGCCATGTCGCCGCTAACCGATGAAGATAAGGACATACTTCTCAAACTGGCCCGGTCAGCTATAACGGCCGAGTTAATACAAGGTTCCAGAATCGAAAGGCCAAAAGAAATCTCCCCGACCCTGAAAGAAAAACGCGGCTGCTTTGTGACGCTGCATAAAAAAGGCGTTTTAAGGGGTTGCATCGGCACTATCGAACCGGTAAGGCCCTTATTTTCCAATGTAGAAGAAAACGCGATAAGTGCCGCTTTTAACGACCCCCGCTTCCCCTCTTTGACAAAAGATGAGCTGTCTTTCGTTGATATTGAAGTCAGCGTGCTCACCGCACCGGAGGTTCTCCATTTTGAGGATGGAAAAGACCTGATGCTAAAAATTAAACCGGGTGTCCATGGTGTTATACTATCTCAGGATTGGAGAAGTGCTACATTTCTTCCCCAGGTGTGGGAGCAACTTCCTGACAAGAAAGCGTTTTTGGAACATCTATGTCTAAAAGGGGGTATGGATGGAAAGTGTTGGCAGAACAAGACGACAACGATAAAAGTATACGAAGTAGAATATTTTTCGGAATAATCAGAAAAACAAACCTTTAACAAGCACTTTCAAACCCCCTGCCCTTGAGTTTTTATTTCCGACTCAAGTTTCGCACCCCTAAATGGTGGCAAATTCACTAACGGTATTTATCATGTTCCCTTTACATGGGTGCCAAAGGGAGCAGTACCGATCTATCGACATCGCATCAGATACCGATCGTTCGCCTCTCAAGTAGGTCATGGGGTATTCGATCAATGAAGCGAGACGGTCGACTTAACATTAATCCAGAGCTTCTGTCATAAATTTGCATCGGGTAAGAAAAGAACAGATTTTCTTTGGCACGCGTTGCAGCAACGTACATGAGCCTGAGCTCTTCCTCCAGATCCTCTTCGTTGTTTAAAGCGTGTATGGAAGGAAAGCGCCCATCCAGCGTCCAGATAATGAATACCGTGTGCCACTCAAGACCTTTGGCAGAATGGACGGTTGAAAGAATGAGGTGGTCCTTATTCGAATAATCTAGAGATAGATTATCATCAATACTCGTGTTTGGCGGTTCAAGCGCCATATCGGCTAAAAAGGATTCAAGCTGATGATATCGTTCCATGATCGTTATCAGATGCTCCAGGTCCCTTGCCCGTTTGGGATGATCATCATAAGTATCCACTAAAATCGGCTCGTAGTAATTCAACACGGTCGCCCCCATTTCAGCAACGGACATGGGGTTTGAATCGATTTGCGCAAAAAGATCCTTTAGCCGGTCAATACCCTTGGCACGGGTTGCTTTGTCTTTGATTGCAAAGATACCGGTATATCCGGATTGCTCACGAAGAATCTCTTCGTAGATGTTCTGGGCGGTTTTAGGGCCGACTTTGTCTAGAAGAAGAAGTATTCTATACCAGCTTATCCGATCATAAGGGTTAAAGATAACCCTGAGGTGGGCCAGAACATCTTTAATATGGGCTGACTCCATGAACTTGAATCCCCCCACCTTAACAAAAGAAATTCCATACCGGCCAAGTTCAATTTCAAGGTCAAAGGAGTGAAAGCCGGCCCTGAAAAGGACTGCCATTTCGTTTAAGGGTATCCCCTGCTGCTTGAACTCCATAATCTTATCGACGATAAATCGCGATTGGCTGTTTTCCGTAAGGGTGTCCACAAGAAGAGGTATTGATCCACCGGATTTTTGTGTAAAAAGATTTTTTGAATATTTTTCCACTGCTCGGTCAATAATAACATTGGTAAGCGCTAAAATAGGCTGTACGCTCCGGTAGTTTTCCTCCAATTTGATGACCTTGGTGTCCGGAAATATTTCAGGAAATTCCATTATGTTTCTAAAGTTGGCACCCCGGAAAGCATAGATGCTCTGAGAATCGTCACCTACGACCATAATGTTTTTATGGCTTTCGGCAAGAAGATATACGATGTCCGCCTGAATCTGGTTGGTATCCTGATATTCATCAACCATTATGTAGCGGCAGCTTGAAGAGATCTTTGCCCTGATCTGAGGATGATCTTTCAAAAGTCGTTGGAAATAAGTTAAAAGATCGTCATAGTCCATAAGATAATGTTCGGCTTTGCGTTTTTTATACTCGCGATAGAGTAAAATAATATCATCGCTATCAGAGGTAAAATGGGGATAGTCATACGAAATGACTTCCTCGATGGATAGCGCTTTATTTACCGATCGGCTGAAAATATTTGCCAAGGTTTGCTTTCTGGGAAATGCGCGGGACTTTGAGACGATGCCCATTTCCTTTCGCAACATCCCTATGAGTGCTTCGGCATCCGAACGGTCCATAATGGTAAAACCTGAGGTGAATCCTGTCTGTGAAGCATGTCGACGCAGCATTGCATTTGCGAAGGAGTGAAAAGTACCTCCCGCGATACGCTCACATCGATTGTCCAACAGCGTTGCCGCTCGTTTTAACATTTCCTGGGATGCTTTGCGTGTAAATGTCAAAAGAAGAATAGAACCGGGTAAAACACCTTCTTCTACGAGACGGGCAACCCGATAGGTGAGCGTTCTGGTCTTTCCGCTTCCGGCGCCTGCGATAACAAGTAAAGATCCCTCATTGAAATTGACAGCTTCGAGCTGCGAAGGATTCAGT
Source organism: Deltaproteobacteria bacterium (assembly GCA_019309945.1). GTDB lineage: Bacteria > Desulfobacterota > Desulfobacteria > Desulfobacterales > JAFDFH01 > JAFDFH01. Next base: position 2,063 of record JAFDFH010000206.1, on the reverse strand, counting down.
GCCTCCGCATATTGGATTTGGAGGTTTTTTCTGTCTTCTGCAAAAGGAACGGGTGTTTGCATGCTTTTAATATAATTTCCCTGGATTTATTTTAACTCGGAAAATGATCCGAACTTTCAAATTAGTTTTAGTAAAGCGTAATTCCTAAAATAGTGCCTGAACAAAAACTGTCTTTTCCGCGAAATACTATCAAGCCCTTGACAACGATAGAGATGCAGCACACTCGACTTTTACAACGTTAGAGTACAGCATACAGATTTTGTTGACTTTTAGCAAACAATATATTATACAGTCGGACAGGTGGTTTTGGAAAAGTGATTTTGATAAATAAAGGAGGGATTTTGCGATGAAGAAGTTAACCGATCAATTAGAGTCCGTATCCAAGTTTCTTGTAAACCTATCGAAACAGGTGGAGAAAATTTCAAATCAGATAGACAAGCATCAATCTTCCAAAGCTAAGCCTGCTGGAGCAAAAAAGGCTTCTGCGGCCAAAGCTAAGCCTGCTGGAGCAAAAAAGGCTTCTGCGGCCAAAGCTAAGCCTGTTGAAGCCAAAAAGGCTTCTGCGGCCAAGGCTCCAAAGGCCAAAAAGGGTGCGCCCGCCAAACCGGCCGTCGTCCTCGACACTGTATATGATGTCATCAAGCGGAGCAAGAAAGGCGTTACGATTACTAAACTAAAAGAAAAAACCAGTTTAGGAACGAGACAGATCAGCAATGCGCTTTACAAACTTTCAAAACAAGGCAAGATTGAATCCTTATCACGTGGGCTTTATGTAAAAAAGTAAAATTTGCCGCATAGATATTCGTTCCTTAAAAATTGAATTTGTGCTTTTTACAGCAAAACATCTCTTGAATGATTCGCTACACCTCGAGACCTTTGAAAAATGCCCGATTGCGTTCTATTTCAAGGCCGACGAAAAATTTAACCACAGGCATATAGTTGATATTCCGAGGATAAAATTTTGAGCATAACGCAGAGATCGGACAAAAAGACCGTTTCTGGATGGACACTAGTTAAAATCCGTTTGGATCCGCCCTGGCCGGGTTGGGGTTTAAGGCAGGATTCACACACTGACAGGCTTGAGTGGGTTGAGCAGGATAGGCAGGATTGAGAAAAATTTAAAGGGGTCATTCCCGGATGGACACGGACGAATCTGATTATTCTTTTTCAAAAATTTCTTCGGGATCGGTTATGAAGCTTTCACGTTTCCATTTAGATATTACATAGGTCCAGGAAATCAGTTTTTTGTTAATTCGCTCTACATCATCTGAAATTTGAACCGGACTTTCCTTCCCACTTTCTTTTTGCTCACCGTCAGATGATGCTTCTTTTTCCGTAAGATCCTTTGCTGATATGTAGCTTACAGTCGCTTTAAAGTAAAACTTATCTTTATCATTCTTAAGAGACCTGCCCGGGTAAACTTTATAACACGTTCCATTAAAAAGGCAATATTCGAAACACGGTGTTTCATCGAATCCGGCAATGCTGCTGTCATGGGAAGGATCTGCGATATCCTCTATTCGGAGTGGGGATAGTGCTTCGAAAACGTTTTCGAGTTTAAACTTTATGATTTTTTCCCCTTGGGGCAGCTGCATGAATACAGGCTCTTGGCCTTTGGCAGGGCGTTTCAGGGTGTATATGGTTTTTTTAAACATCGGGGTAAAGCAGGTTGCTTGCGCTATATTTTCGGATTCGATGTCCATTAGGTCCTTATCGAGCCACTCAGAAGGCTTCGTATTTATAAATTTAAACTCGCTATCGACGAGATAAACTTTAGATGATTTTGTAAACTTAATATAATGGCCGCCGGTCCCGGCTGCGACTTCCCTCGCCTTTCCTAAAATAATATCTGCAAGTATGTTTCTTGCCCTGTTTTCAATGACAACGCGGGTCCCTTGATGATCTTTTGGTATTTCGGGTTGATCCGGGGAATGAAGCGCCAGGCGTGAAATAGTTTCCTCTGAAGCTGCAAAACTCCTGCCGATTTTTATTCCCCTAATTTTCTTGATCAGATCAGCTATCATCGCAAAATCCGCAGGATAGTTGAATCTGTTTTTGACAAC
>JAFDFH010000205.1 GCA_019309945.1 Deltaproteobacteria bacterium | reverse complement strand
CGATATCGAAGTACCACTATGGCCGGTTGTAAATGCATCGTAGGGGCTTTCACTCATGCGCGTAAAACCGGAAATTCCGTCGTGTGTCCGAAGGGTATGAAATTTTTCCCGGCGGCCGGTAATTATCTTGTGCGCGTAAGACTGATGTCCGACATCCCATACGATTTTATCTTTAGGGCCATCAAAAACATAATGAAGTGCAATTGTCAGCTCCACTGCACCAAGGCTTGAGGCCAGGTGCCCCCCGTTCTTAGATACAACGTTCACGATAACCTTGCGTATTTCCGCAGCAAGCGTGTGAAGATCCGAACGGGAAAGACCTTTTAAATCTGAAGGGTAATTAATGTTGTCGAGTAAGTTCAATTTGTTACAACTCCTATGCTAATTTTTTTCCTTTAAACCTCACAGTTGGCAAGCTCACAGTATTTTTAAGTTCCAATATGGTGGCAGGGTAGGTGTTTTTTTGCGGATTGACCAATCCTATTCCGGGGTCCCGTCTTCTGACTCATTTTCCGTTATAAAGGGTTTTTCCGTTACCTTTCCCTCTTGATCTTGCAAAAGTATTTGGATTCGCTTTTCCGTTTCATCCAGGGCCTCAGAACAGAATTTCGAAAGCTTAATCCCTTCCTCAAACTTTTTTATTGCCCGCTCAAGGGGTAAGTCTCCGGTTTCAAGTTCCTGAACGATTCCTTCAAGCTGTTGCATCGCTTTTTCAAAAGTCGGTTTGGCCATTATCTGATTTTCCCTCCACCGCCTTAGGGTTGGTTAAGGCTGAAATCTCCGATTCCCCCAGCTTTCGATGTCGAACACTCACAAACAAGGAACCTTTTGACAACATCACTTCAAGATCCTGTCCTCGTCGAACCGTTTTTGGATCTCTCACAACAGCAGCATCCGGAACAGTCCGGGTGATGCTGTACCCTCGGTCCAAAATTGCAGCAGGACTCAATCCATACAAGCTCGCTGTCAATTCTCGAAGTTGATGGCAATTTTTATCTAAATATATTTTAAAATAAATTAATAAGTTATTATTAATTTGTTCAAGTTTATATTTAACTTTGTTGATATGTACCTGGGGAGTGTTTGCATATAACCTGTCAACCCGCCAGAAAAGGCGTTCACGCCTTTGATACAAATTGTCGGTAAACCTCCGAACCAGTCGTCCGGTAAAGTCATCTGTTCGGAGTCTCAAATCCTGTATTTTTTTCTTAGGATCAACCAGTCGCTTTGAGGTTTCATTTAAAATCGTTCGTAAATATCCAATATAAATAAAAAATCGTGCTTTTAAAGTCTTTGCAAGCGCTTCGCATCGGTGGGTTAGATTTTCTTTTAAAGGAACGACTAATTCTGCCGCAGCTGATGGTGTGGGAGCTCGCAGGTCGGCGACGAAATCAGCAATCGTAAAGTCGATTTCGTGTCCCACAGCCGAAATGATCGGAATTTCAGATTTAAAAATAGCTCTGGCGACGTCTTCTGAATTGAAGGCATGCAGATCTTCCAAAGATCCTCCGCCTCTGGCCAAGATCGCGACATCTGTATTCCTCCTCACATTCAACAGGTTGATAGCGGATACAATTGTCATTTCGGCACCATCGCCCTGCACTTTAACCGGCATGACTTCAATGAAAACATTGGGGAATCGTCTATCGATAATATTTAAAATATCATGAACAACAGCACCTGTGGGGGAGGTTATGATGCTTATTTTGCGCGGAAGAAAAGGTAATGGCTTTTTATTTTGTTCATTAAAGAGGCCTTCATCTAAAAGCCGGGCTTTAAGTTGCTCAAATGCTACCTGTAATGCACCGACACCTTTTGGTTCAAGATATTCGAATATTATCTGATAGTTACCTCTATGCTCATAAACGTTTAGCCTTCCCAGACCTGTGATATTCATCCCATCTTCAGGCACGAATTTTAAATTTCGGTTTTGTCCCCGAAACATTACCGCTTGTATTTGGGCATTTTCATCTTTTAATGTAAAATAAAAATGTCCTGAGACCGGAATCCTAAAATTGGAGATTTCCCCAATGATCCATAAAAAAGGAAATTTCTCTTCAAGTAAAATTTTGATTTCAGCAGTTAGCTCGGAGACAGAGTAAATCCGGTGTTGACTGTTGCTGCTAGACACCGAATTCGAATCAGCGGATTGTGATGTCATATCGTTCCTAATATATTCAAACGAAACACAAAACACTTGATGAGCGAATTATTGTAAATTCATCGAAATTATAACGTCTGATAAGGTATATTATGTAAACTTTAGTTTATTGCTTTTTATCCCGGGTGAATTTCTTAATGATTGTCCGTACGGCGGGTATGACATAAATTCCTTCATGGGGCAATTGACTGAGACAATAGGCCAGCAGTTCATTTTTTTCATGAATCGAGATGTGTTTATCCATGACAAATCGATTTTGTCCTTTTACCCTGCATAACCCACTTTTTACTTTTATACCTGCCGACGTTTTTCGCAAATTTTGTTCTAAAACAACAATGCTAAGTTTTTCAGCGACTTCTTTTAAATTTTGATATATTTGTTCGGGCTTCATATCTAAGCGAATTTAAACCCCTTCGCAAACTAATACAAGCGTAACTTCGGAAAAACTTATGGTTAAACGGTTAAAACTACCAGCGGAGTCATCCGGTCATTTTTTTCGAAACGGGCAACTGTTTGAAGCCGTTTAGGGCGGCTTACAGTGACCCGAACAGCATAAATTGTTGATTGTTGGCTGTTTGTGCTAAACGACACACTCATTTTAGACCCCATGCGCGGGTCACTGTTAGGCGCCCTTAAAGGCAAGTTTTGGCCGTATTGAAAAAAATTACCGGATGGCGTAGCGGGCCTACCTGAACATATTGAGAAGTTACATACAAGCGAACTGGAAATCTTTTTACCAAATCAGGGCGAATATACTTTTCATTTTTCGTATTGAAAAATGTTGATGTTGTGTTATGTTTATTTAACTGTATATTGAGACCTTTGCAAAACGGCACTTTTTGCCCGATTTCTGCGTCAGGCTTAAATTTCAATCCTCGAAATATTCAATATATTCCTGTGGTTGAAATTTTCGCCTTCCTTGAACTCGAATAAAAATTACCACTTTTCAAAGGTCTCATATTGAAACAGCAATGAAAAAACACAGGAGGTATCAATGGAGTCAATACCGCTTAAAAGAACACAAACCCAAATTATGGTCAATGAATTTATACGCAGTGTTTACAATTGGATGGCCATAGGGCTTGCACTAACGGGTTTTGTATCGTTTTATGTCGCCAACAGTCCGTCCCTGATTAACCTAATTTTCGGGAATCGACTGATTTTTTTTGGACTGATCATCGGCGAACTTGCACTGGTGTTTACCATCAGCTCTAGAGTCCAAAAAATGCAGGCATCAACTACTACGGCCCTGTTTCTGCTCTATTCGGCCCTTAACGGCGCTACCCTTTCATTTATATTTCTGGTATACACGAAATCTTCTATCACTTCGGTATTTTTTATCTGTGCCGCAACCTTTACTGCCTGTAGCATATACGGCATGATCACAAAACGCGACCTGACATCCATGGGTGGCTTTATGACCATGGGGCTGATCGGCATTATTATCGCATCGGTGGTCAATCTTTTTATGCGCAATCATGGTATGACTTTGATCATCAGTTATCTGGGCGTTTTTATTTTTATCGGCCTGACCGCCTATGACACCCAAAAACTTAAAACTATGGCGGTGACACAACCGAGCGGGCTTGAAGCGGGTGTGATTCGAAAAGGTGCAATTTTAGGTGCCCTGACATTATACCTGGACTTTATCAATTTATTTTTGTTCATGCTGTATATATTCGGGGGCAGTAGAGATTAAATTTTGGAATGGAACATTTTTCAAAGATTTCGTTGCAGGACACGTTTACATGCGTGTCCTGCAGTGAATGTTTACCCGAGTTTTTCCTCAACAATATCTGCAATCTGCCGGCAGTACCGGCTGACTTCATCAAGTACCGGTCCTTCAACCATGACTCTGCAAAGGGGTTGTGTCCCTGAATAACGGACCAGCACCCTGCCCTTTTCACCCAGGCACGCTTCTACCGATTTTATCGCGTCTTCGATCTCCGGAATGTTCTTTATTTCAGGTTTTCGCTTCACTTCTACATTCAGGAGAACCTGTGGGAAAAGGGTCATAATTTGGCTGAGTTCAGAAAGTGGTTTGGCTTCGGCTTTCAGAGCCTCTATAAGTCTGAGGGCGGCCAAAATACCGTCTCCGGTGGTGTGGTGGTCTAAAAAAATCAGGTGGCCTGAATCCTCGCCCCCAAGGACCGCCCCAATCGTAACCATTTTTTCGAAAACATAACGATCTCCAACATTTACCTTGACATGGGCAATTCCCATATCTCTCAAAGCAACCCCAAGCCCCATATTGCTCATAACTGTGCTGACCAGAATGTTGTTTTTGAGCACCCCTTTTTGTTGCATGTCCCTGGCACAGATGGCAAGAATCTGATCCCCGTGAATAATATTCCCTTTTTCATCCGATACAATCAACCTGTCTCCATCCCCATCAAAGGCAAGACCGATGTCCGCTCTATTTTCCACTACCTTTCTGGCAAGTGCCTCAGGATGCTGGGAACCACAGTTGGCATTAATATTTTTGCCGTCAGGATTTATAAACATCGATTCAATTTGCGCCCCTAGATCATCAAATATTTCGGGTGCAATACGGTAGGTTGCGCCATTGGAACAATCGATAACGATCTTTATCCCTTTAAAAGAACATCCCTTCGGCAGGGTACCTTTTAGGAAAGCCGCATAATTTTTTCCAGCATCCCTATTTTGATACACCCGCCCGGTTTCACGGATACCTTTGCACTTTAAAGCAATTTCACTTTTTAGGAGAAGTTGTTCAATTTCCGCTTCATTTTTATCGGAAAGTTTATACCCGTCTTTGTTAAACAGCTTTATGCCATTATCGTAAAACGGATTATGAGACGCTGAGATGACAATTCCCGCGTTTGCCCCTGTCAATGATGTTATCAATGCAATTCCGGGGGTGGGAAGTATGCCGGTAAGATATGCATCCCC
>JAFDFH010000550.1 GCA_019309945.1 Deltaproteobacteria bacterium | reverse complement strand
CGAAGCGCACCGTGTTTCAATATAAAAACGGCGCAATTTGCCATCAGCATCCGGCCGTGCGCAGGCTCCGCGGATGACCTGGAGGCATCGGTCCAGCGCTGAATCGATATTTTTTGGGTATTCCAACTCTTTTCGGCGCGTGGTTAAAGGCTTATGCCGCAAGCGTTCTTCGATAAATACTTCTGCCCGACGCACATATTTAATCATATTTTCATAAGCGCTCCTGGCATCCTCAGCAAAAGTGAATATTCCGTGATGTAGGATTACGATAGCTTCAATGCCCTTATTTTTTTCGTAATGCTCAATTACTGTCTTTGATAGTGGAAAACCGGACATGGTATAAGGCAGCACGCTGACGCCTGCTCCGAGGGCTTCTTTTACAAGATTGTCTCCATGGGCCTGGTTCGTCAAAATGAGGATGCTGTCGGCATGGGTGTGGTCCACATATTTGTGGGGTAGAAAAACGTGAAGGAGGGCCTCGACCGACGGATCAGGAGATCTGGAAGCGATCCGATGAATTTTGAGCTGGTTAACCATCTCTGGGTCTGAAAGTGATTTGAGCCGTCGAAGTTTTTGAAGGGGGTCTAAATTTAGACCGGTGAATCCTTCCGGCTCGATGTTCGACAAATCCCCGCCGCTGCCTTTAACAAAAATGACCTCGTTTGCTTCCCCCAAGATGTTGGTCATTTTTGTCTTTACGGAAGTATTTCCACCACCGTGAAGGACGAGGCGGGAATTGCTGCCCAAAAGGCGGGATGTATAGACACAAAGGGCAAGATCGGTTGAATACGCAGCATAGTTCTCAATAAAAGCCTTGGAATTTTCTACGTTATAAAGACTTTTCATGGTATCATTCTTTTTATGATGCTTGGGAATTATCCCTGGTCATCTGTTCTTTTCGTCTTCAAAGATACCGATAGCGTCGTTGACCGTCGCATTTGCATGTATAATCCCACGAAGGGCCTTCATCATGGCCACCGGTTGTTCATGCTGCCAGACATTTCGGCCGAGGTTCAGGCCGATAGCACCTTTTTGTATCCCGTCGTAGACAAATTCGAACACTTCTTGTTCCGTCTCACACTTGGGACCTCCCGCTATAACGACCGGCACGGGACAACCATTCACCACTTTATCAAAATTTTCACACCAGTATGTTTTAACGACTTTGGCACCGAATTCCGCGGCGATCCGGCAGCATAAGCCCAGATACCTTGCATCTCTTTTTTCCAGCTCCTTGCCCACGGCCGTCACGGCCATAACCGGAATACCATTGTTTTCGCATTCATCTACCAGTTTTCCCAGATTCACCAGGGAATCGTATTCATAGTCACTTCCAATAAATACAGACATACCAACAGCTGCACTGTTGAGGCGGATAGCTTCCTGAACCGACGTTGTAATGGCCTCATGGGCGAGGTCCTTGCCGATGATACTGGTGCCCCCCGACATTCTTAAAATGATGGGAGGACAATTTTGCGGATCCACACATGCCCTGAGAACCCCCCGGGTGACAAAAAGTTTTTCAAGTCTACTGGTGGGTCCCTGAAAGTACCCATGATCAACTGGTAAAAAAAAGCAGCGGCCGTCGGATTGAATGAGCCGTGCCAAGCGATTTTTCATTCCCCAATCCATTCGTAATTCCTCCTTATTAAATAATCGTTAATCATCGTTTAAAAGGCATTTTTGTTTTCTTAATTAGTGTCCATCCAGAAACGAGGATTTTTGTTCGAGATCAAGGCCTGCGAAAAATTTTACCGTAGGCATATAGTTGATATTCCGAGGATAAAATTTTGAGCATAACGCCGAGATCGGGCAAAAAGACCGTTTCTGGATGGACACTAATTAACGCATAGCGAGTTATCGGCGTCAAGGGTAATGTGTGCTTTTATCGTTTAACATTCTGAAATTTTTTATTTTATATATGATGGTCTCGTAAAAAAAATCCGAAAAGAGACCTTATTACGCAAGCGTTTGGTATTACAAAATGCTGAACTTCAGATGAATTCGGCTTTTTTCGAATCCATCTGGAAAGAACGGTAACATTAATGAACTCGTAAAAAGTCCGATTTAGACGGTTTTGTAAAAAGTTCAAATTTAAGGCGTGCAAATATT
>JAFDFH010000549.1 GCA_019309945.1 Deltaproteobacteria bacterium | reverse complement strand
ATCTCGGTCTTTGGTACCGGAAACGCCAGGGCAATGGCCGGTGGCATTTCCCAGGCCCTGATTACCACGCAAACAGGCCTTTTAGTGGCCATTCCGGGCCTGTACATGTTCAGTTTTCTTACCCGCAAGGCTGAAAATCTGAAGCAACGGATTTCGTCCGTGGGGATGTATCTCAGAAGGTATGTGTAAGTGGACCAAGTATCCAACGGATTCAATTAGCACAATAAACCTTTGCGAACTTGTGCGGCTCGGCCGTGAATACAGATCCTTTTTGCTAACGCAAAGTAAATCTAATCGGTTATCGTTATGTTAAATATTACCGCGGCCCGAAAGTCAAGGCGGCAGACGCTTGAGCTGAATATGGCGCCCTTGATTGACATGGTTTTTATTCTCCTGATTTTCTTTCTGGTCACCACCAGCTTTGTCAAGGAAACGGGTGTTCAAATCAGCCGGCCGGCGGCGTCTACGGCCGTCAGCAAAGAAAAAACAAATATTCTTATCGGAATTACAAAGGACAATCGAATATTCATGGATAAAAGAGAGATCGATATCCGCTCCGTAAGAGCCAATGTGGAACGTGCCCTTGCTGAAAATCCGGAGGGCGGTGTGGTTATTGTGGCGGATAAAGAGAGCCGCACAGGTATCACCATAGAAGTGATGGATGGCTGCAAGCTTGCCGGCGCCAAAAACCTTGCCATTGCAGCGACAATTCCAACTGGAACGGAATAAGTGCGGCCCTTTTGATGCTTAGCGGCGCGATAGCGACAATTTGCTGTCGATGTTTGAAATCTACGTTTTTTCCAATTGCGCCCGCTACCCGATACGGGATGCGCGTTAACTCAAAATTGGAATTTTAGCTTCTTTTTATATAATGATTAACATCCTTAATTTTAGGCACTTTAGCGCATTTTAGGCATTTTAGGCATTTGTAGCTCGAGTTTTTACCGTTACAGTTGCCCCAGGGGGCCACTTCTTCCGAGCACAGTCTTGGAAGAAGCGTAGACGCTTAAATTGAAATGATCGCCATGATAGATGCAAATTTACATCTGAAACGGGTGCGGGCATTCACGTTATGGACATCCGCCATTCTCCTTTCACTTCTATTAAATGTGCTGTTTTTCAGTCTCTTGCCCGAACTGGTCAGCTCGAACCCGCCCAAACCGGAAGACAAAAAGCGCTTTCATGTGGTAAATGTGGTCCGAGTCAAAAAACAAGAAACACCTGCTAAAAAAAAAGAAATTAAAAAGCCTGAAAAACGAAAAGACCCTCAAAAAAATCCATTGCAGAATCCTATTGTTAGGAAAAAACCGCTCTCACGGGTTCCAAAGCTTCCTTTTGAACTCAATCTAAAACTTTCTGCGGGTCCCGGGACATTGCCGACTTTCCCGATGGAGATGGTCCCATTTGATTTCTTGGGCATGGAAGGCGCTTATGGGATCGGAGATCTCGATGGTCCCCTCACCCCTCTCGCTCAGATCCCTCCCCTATATCCACTTCGTGCCAAACGGCTGGGAATTGAGGGATGGGTGAAGGTACAATTTGTGGTCACGGAGCGGGGCGTGGTGGATCAAATCGAAATAATCGGGTGGATCAAATCGAAATAATCGAAGCTGAACCGAAACAGGTATTTGATGAAAGCGTGATTCGCTGCGTGTCGTCCTGGCGCTTTGCACCCGGAGAGGTCCAGGGCGAACCGGTCAAAACAAGGGTGCAGACAACGATCAGATTTAAGCTGGAATCGTAAGTCACAATTTCGTCCCTAACCCGGACAAGCCGAAACCAAAAATATTTGCCACCAAGGCACAAAGACACGAAGGATTTTATTTTGTTATTCTTTCTTAGTGCCTTGGTGCCTTGGTGGCGAGAAGAAAAAAGTTTTGCCACAAAAAGCACAAAATTTACAACTACGGAACTAAGGACGTGTGAAATTTGAGAGCCATTATCATGATGGATGCGGTTAAAAACCTAAATTACTGGGTGCTGATGACGTTGACCCTTTGCATTCTGGCCCCTCACCAGGTCATTGCGATGAAAACGGACGACATACCTTTGCCTGCCCGCCGAGCACTCATTAAAGCAAACCGTTTTATTGAAAAAAAAGAGATTTCCAGCGCTATTAAGGTACTTGAATCTTTTCAGCAAAAAGGGGGTGAGGATTTAAACCCCGGTAAGCCGGATACATATGGATATAACCATCACCTGATCAATTTTACCCTTGGCAACTGTTACCTGATGAAAAATCAGCCCTCACAGGCGATTCCCTATTACCAGGCGGCCGTAAACGCAAAATCGGATTTTTCGCCTGCATGGTTTAACCTCGCCAAATGCCATAGTGA
>JAFDFH010000204.1 GCA_019309945.1 Deltaproteobacteria bacterium | reverse complement strand
CAAGTACGGGAGGGGAAGACGAGATATGCGGAGAGGAATATCAGTCTCACCGACCGGGTTAGGGACATGCTGATACGACGAAAGAAAGCGTCGGAATCGCCCTGGGTTTTCGCGCTAAAAAGCTAAACTCGAACCGCACTTTTCGCGGTCCCAATTAAATGAGTTCTGAGACTATAAAGCAAAAATTGGTCTCATAATCAAACGGTCGCAGGTTCGAGTCCTACTAGGTTGTGTTGATAGATCTTTTACGAAGGAGGATATCTATGAGATGCAACCGTCGGGTGGCGCGTTTCTTCCTGTTACTCTCCCTGCCGCTGTGCTTCCCATGGGCTTCGGCGCAGGGTCAAAAACGGGGCATGTTGCCCGATGACTACTACCGGTTTATCTTCGTGAGCGATCCCCGGATTTCTCCGGATGGTGAAAGATTCGCTTTCGTGGCCGCAAAGGTTAGCGAGGACAAGCGCTCCCGGGAATCCCGGATATGGATGGTTCCTTTCGACGGGACAAAAGAGCCGGTCTGTTTTACCCAGGGCAATAACGATCGCTCGCCCCGCTGGTCGCCCGACGGAAAATGGCTGGCCTTTGTGTCCCGGAGGGATAAGCAACCACAGGTTCATTTGATCTCACCTGATGGCGGCGAGGCCTTCCCGCTGACCGACCTGGATGCTTCGCCCTCTTCGATCCAATGGTCTCCGGACGGGAAGAAACTGCTAATGCTTTTGAGAACTGGTGAGGAGCCTGACGCCGGGAAGTCTGATCAGAAGGAAGACCCGAAGCCCGATATCAGCGTGATCAAGCTTTCGAGATATCAGGCCAACGGCCAGTCCGACTATCTGGACGAAAAGCGTGCCCACATCTGGGTGTTCGACCTGGAGACAAAAGTCTCCAAACAACTCACCCGGGGGATGGATTGGAACGACTCCTCTCCCGTCTGGTCGCCGGACAGCCGGAATATCGCCTTTGTCTCCAATCGAACCGGCCAGGAATATGAAGGCGACCAGAACAGTGACATCTGGATCGTCCCGGCGGTTGGAGGAGAGCCAAAGCCCGTTACCACCCAGTCCCATCAGGATGGTTCCCCGAAGTGGTCGCCCGACGGGAAGAGCATCGCCTATGTCCGGACCGACCGCCCCTATACCCAACCCGACATATACCTCACCCGAGTCGGAAATGGTGAGCACCGCAACCTCACTGCTGACTTCGACCGAATCCTGAGGAGCTTCTCCTGGTCCCCGGATGGGAAGTTCCTCTACTTTACGACCAATGATTTGGGGGTTGTTCGATTGTTTCGTCTCGACGTCGGCAGCCGTGAGGTTCAGAAGCTATCGGGGGATGAAGTCAGCCTGGGTAGCGTAAACCTGTCGAAGGATGGCACGCGGTTCGCATTCACGCTGGGGAATGAAATCCGGATCCCCGAAATCTGGGCAAGCGATTCTTCCGGCGGAGGCATGAAGCAGCTCACCTACTTCAACGATACCCTGCTTCAGTCACTCGAACTCCGAAAGGGGGAGGAGTTCTGGTTCGTGAACGACGCCAATATGAAGGTGCAGTGCTTTCTCTTCCGGCCCGTCGATTTTCAGCCAGACAGGAAGTATCCCCTGATTCTGAATATCCACGGGGGCCCCTCAGGCATGTGGGGGCGAACCTGGTTCCAGGAATTCCAGATGCTGGCCGCGAAGGATTACGGGGTGCTCGTCGTGAACTACCGCGGCAGCACCGGCTATGGGTATGGATTTCAGCATCCCGTGGTGCACGATTACGGTGGTGTTGATTATCGCGACAACATCCGGGGATTAGATGAGGCCCTCGAGAAGTATGATTGGATCGACGAAAACCGACTGGGAGTCACCGGGGGCAGTCATGGAGGATACCTGACCAACTGGATCATCACCCAGACAGACCGCTTCAAGGCAGCGGTAACGCAGCGGAGCATCAGCAACTGGGTGTCGGCTCACGGAACCCAGGACTTTACCCCCCAGGCGATGCGGATCGAGTTCAACGGCACCCCTTGGGAGAATTATGACTTCTACTGGGATCGATCGCCCATCAAATATGCCGATCGGTATCTCGGTGTCAGGCCTTGAAAATCCAATTTTTCAAGCTATGGACGCAAAATGTGGTTGGATTTCAGCTTTCTGACGCACATTTTGTCGTATTGTAGAACAGATTTTTCACAAGTTCCGGAAGCATTGGATTGGCAATAATCTTACGGATTTTGGTCGGTAGTTTATCTGGAGTTTCTTGGGCCTTGTGCAATTCGAAACGTACCAGTTTGCTGTCGATGCTTGCAAACAGTTCCTCGAGCGCCGGATTTCCAGCAAGCAGGGTCTCCATGTATTGAGGATTTTCCAGATTTTTGACAAGGGGCGTATCCGCAAGCATGGTCTGGAACGTTTTGGCCATGCTACCGTTTCCCGTTCTCCGTCGGTGGGCCCGTTTGTGATCCCGGAAAAAGTGTTCCAGGATGTTGTTGGTCCGTTGTGGTTGAATGGTGCCGGTGCCCGTGCAGGTTTGCACGGTAATGGGGTCGGCAAAGAGCTTTACCCAGTATTTGTCGATCTGGGCGATCATCTTTTTGTACTCCTTGTTTTGCGCAAAAATCCGGTCTGTGCTGAGCCAATGGTGAAAGTCTGTGACTCGTTTTTCAATGGTTTTCATGTTCATGTCCATGCCGTTGGCATTGAGACCCTGCTTCCCATCTTTGGGTGCGATGCGCATGGCGTGTCTGAGCTTTTCGAACACCTGGATTTTTGGTTGGATATCTGCCACGGCTTTTCGCAGGCCGGAATCAGAGACAACATCTCTCAGGTCGCCAAGCATTTTCCAGAAAGGGCGATTGTCCAACCACTGACCCTGTAGTGAAATGTTCTTGAACTGTTCCAGATTCTCGCGAAGGGCATACAATCTCTTGGCAAATTCGACATAAGGACGATCAAAGGGAAATCCATACCCTTGTCCCTGATTTTTCCCATCCAACGCCCAGTGAATGAGGGTGTAAGCGCAAACCACTGGCGCCTGTGCCCGTAGCGAGTCTGGCCATCGGTTATGCTGGAATCCCTCGTTCAAGGCATCCATTAACTCTGGATGATTATCTATGATTTTTTTCATCGCTCGTGCGCGGTGCCTCAGCTTGGCCACGATTTTGTGTTTTTTTAGCCTTTTTCGGATAACGGCATAATCGGGTTCCAGCAGGTCCTTGCCAAGGTCTCTGAGGAAGTGAAAATGACAGATGAAATCAGGTTTGCCGGGAAAGATTTCGGCTACGGCTTTTAGGATTCCACTTCCCATATCGTGGACGAGAGCAAGGGGATTGCCGAACAGCGACTGGATGTGCCGTAGAAAGGGAATGATTTCCGCGGCATTTTCAGAGGGCAACTTGATATTCCCCAGGACAATGGAAGAAATTGAGTCCAGCCCGCTCATCAGATGGGGGCCTCCCCCCTCACACGTTCCATCCAGATGAAGCACATAGCCTCCTTTGGATTGCATCGATCTCCGGATTCTGGGTGCGCTTTGTCGATGAGCAATGGCCAGATAGATGATGAATTTCTTGCCCAGGCAGTCGATCTCACGAGGACTGATCTGGATGTTTCTTGCGGCAAATTCATCGCAGATTTCCCGGCTGTTGCGATGGCGCAGGAACATGGCCTTGCCCGTGAAGACCAGCACGTCGTACCCAAAGTTCCCGTGATCAGGAACAACTCGGGCCAACGCTTCTGATGTGTAAACCGTCTTGTTCTTGCACTTTGTACAATGAAGCCGTGTTTCATGGGCTTTGAAGACACCGGCATGCATGGTCACCACTGAACGTTTGCGCGTTTTCAGAACATGAAGCCGTGCACGGCAATCGGAGCATTCGGTTTCTGTGGGTGCAAACAGCAACTGTGGTGATTGGGGAAAAAGAAAAGCCGGTGAGGCATGGGCCTCAAGTCTGTCGATCTGTTTTCGTAGAGTTGTCAGAGCCTCGAACCCTGCGATCCGCGCGTTTTTTTTATATGGTGTTCCCGAAAGAACAACTCAATGGTCTCCGGCAAAACCACGGTTTTTCTGCGTTTGCGAAGTATGCCGACCAAATCTTCAAAAGAAGATGATGGATGATGGATAAATTCAACCAGAACACAGATAGCCGCTTCCGCTGTGAGAGGCTGTGCAGCCTCCCGGAGCATGCGAAGTTGCAGACGTTCCCGTTGGCGGAGGTTTTCTTTTGAAACCGTGGAAAGATAAACGAACTCTGGTCCCGCTTTCATCCGAGCAAGTTGGCCGGTCTTGTGGAGGTTTGTCAAAACCGTGTGACAGGGATGGTGGAGCATGTCTACAAGGTCCTTGGCAGAAAGTCCGGTTGGACTTTTTCTGACCAAATGGTTGATGGTTTGAATTAGGTTGCCATGCTTTGAAAATCTGAGTTCCTCGTGCGGCCAGATGCCTTGGGCGTTGAACACGGGAATGGAATGTAGGGTGTACCACTTGCCGTTGTGGGTGTAACTTCGGAAATATCCAATTTCCTTCAAAAACCGCCTGACGGAGATCGCCGCATATCCGAGCTTGGCGGCAAGGCCTTCAATCATCCAGCATTTTCGCGTTGCAAAAAGCTTCTTCAAGTCAGCCTGAGGTTGTAGGTACATGCTCTTTTCCCCGATGATAAAGTATTGAATATATCGAAATTATCTTCACGATACTTTATACTCGATCAGAGAAAAATACAATTTGAATCTGGTAAAAAATACTGGCGCCACGCAGCCGACGCTCCTATCTGCTTGCAAATCAGAGAGTTATGAAAAGGTGGCGGAAGCGACTCTCAAAGAAAAAATCATGCCATTTTTATCTGAAATGATGAAGTATGAAGAATCTGTCTCCGTAACCACCTGATACAAAAGGACCCAACCACATTTTGCGTCCATAGTTCCTCGGAACCCTGACGGACGGATTCGATCCCAAGAAATAATCCGGTTCCATGACCAGTGGTGGTGGGATGGGGGTAGAATACAGAATACCGGATATCGTCTGGAAATGGGATGGCATCAAGTTACGTAGTGGTAGTAGGTGTTGCGGCGCCGCGGCTGGTACCCGGCATTCCGGATCTGGCGTCTTAGCTCTTCCTCATTCATGCAGAAGGTGGCGCCGGCGGCTTTGACGACATTTTC
>JAFDFH010000022.1 GCA_019309945.1 Deltaproteobacteria bacterium | reverse complement strand
TACACTCATTTTAGATCCCGTGCGCGGGGCACTGTTAGGCGCCCTTAACGGCAAGTTTTGGCCGTATTGAAAAAAATTACCGGATGGCGTAGCGGGCCTACCGGAACATATTGAGAAGTTACCTTAAAACCTGCCTATACCATTCCTTTAAAGGCAAAAAATGCCAGGGAGAGTAACCCGGCTGTGACAAGCCCGATGGATGTGTCCTGAAGGGGTTTTGGAACCCTGCCCAAAATGATTCGTTCACGCAAACCGGCAAAAAGAACAAGCGCAAGACCAAAGCCCACAGCGTAAGCAAACGATGCGACGAGGGCTTTCAGGAAAGTATACTCTTCATTGATATTGATCAGACAAACACCCATGACGGCACAGTTTGTTGTAATCAAAGGCAAAAAGATCCCGAGCCCTGCGTACAGCGCCGGAATCGTCTTTTTTAGAAATAATTCTACAAATTGCACAAGAGCTGCAATGACAAGGATAAACGCCAGTGTTCGCAGAAATTCGAGACCGAATGGACTTAAGAAGTATGTGTTGACGAGCCAGGTAATAGCCCCCGCCATCACCAGAACAAATACAACCGCCATGGCCATACCGACGGCCGTCTCCATTTTTTTAGATGTACCGAGAAAAGGGCAATTTCCCAGATACTGGGCCAGCAGTATATTATTAACGAAGATACAGCTTATCGCAAGAACAACATAATCACCCATCTAATTTCTCCTATTTTCGTTCGAGCCTTATTAGCTATCAAACAGGTTCATAATACAAAGCATCAGTCCGAGACAGACAAATGCACCCGGTGCTTCTATCATAAAAGTAAACGGCTGAAACGAAGATCCGAATACCGGTATCCCCAGCAGCGTTCCGCTTCCAAATACCTCCCGGAACGCGCCGAGTGCAGCAAGGGAGAGGGTAAAGCCGATTCCGATACCTAATCCGTCCGCCAAAGAAGCCAAAATGCCTTTTTTGGATGCAAAGGCTTCCGCCCGCCCGAGAACGATACAGTTGACCACAATCAGCGGGATAAAAATACCCAGCGTTAAAAACAGCGGGTAGGTATAGGCCTGCATGACCAGCTCCACAACCGTAACAAAAGTGGCGATAATAACGATATAGCAAGCGATTCTGACCTTGGGTGGAATGATGTTCCGTAATAATGACACCAGAAAATTTGAGCAAACCAGGACAAACGTCGTGGCGAGCCCCATTCCGATGCCATTTTCCACTGTCTTGGTAACCGCCAGTATTGGGCATAACCCCAGCACGAGACGAAACGGCGGGATTTCTTCCCATAAACCTTTAACAAACTCCTGAGTAATCGTTTTTGCCATTTTATTCTCCCTGAACCTTAATCCCTAATTGGCAAAGTCCTTTATCTTTTCAACGAGTTGGGGTTTCAATCGCCTATACGCTTCGGTGTTATCGGTGAGTGCGGCACAAACACCGCGAGAGGTAATTGTTGCGCCGGAAACCGCATCCACCTGTCCCCCGTCGGTCTTGACTTTAAAAGCACCACTGAATGGCAATCCCTTAAATTGAGACGCAAAGGCCGGGTCTGATTTCGCCCGGGAACCAACCCCCGGCGTTTCACTATGGGTGGTGATCCCGATGCCGACAATCTTGTCGTCGTTTAGATTTACACCGACGATCAACCCGATCTCACCGCTAAACCCCTTGCCGAAGGTTTCAAAGGCAACCCTATCCGCCTTTCCATCAAATACACCGACAAAAAAGTTCCTCTCGGTATCACCGTCTTGCACTTTAAACCGGTCGACAATAGGATCATTCGAAGCCCCCTCGAGGATTGCCCGGATGGCAGGTCCTTTGACAAATTTGAGCTGCTGATATTCAATTTTTTCTTTTGTTCCGATCCGGATGGCAGCAAGCAACCCTCCGGAAAAAGTACTCAAAACCGTAAGGACCACAACCATTTTTATCATGTCACGCATTTAAACAACCCTCCCTATCGCTTTTGGCCTGATCTTATCCAGCAGCGGGTTGGCCAAATTCATTACGAGAATGGCAAAAACCACGCCATCAACATAAGCACCGATATTCCGAATGAGTACGGTCAAGACCCCCCCCCCGGCGCCATAAATCAGCATGGGAATGAAGTTGACCGGAGAAGAAGAATCCTCGGTTGCCAGGAAAAAAGCCCCCACAAGGGTATAACCCGTCAACAAATGAAAAACAGGTCCGGCATAACGGACCGAATCGAACTGGTTGAATATCAAAGCGGTGAAAAATATGCCGACCAGAAAGGAAAGAGAGATTTCCCACCGGATAAACCCTCTCGCAATAAGGTATAACCCCCCGGCGATCAAACCCAGTCCGAAAGTGGCGCCAATCCCGCCGGCCTGCTTGCCCATCAAAAGATCAATTGTACGAAAGGAATCAAGGGCTGATACGCCGAAATGCTTTAGAACGGCAAGCGGATAAACCATCGTAAACTCAAGATCGTAGTTTAAAAGGGCGGTGTCAAAATCAAATACATCCTTCCATGAAATCATCAGTATGGCCAAGCCCAATAGCACCGGGTTCACAGGATTGCCTCCGATACCCCCGTAAATCTCTTTTCCAATAACAATGCATACAAAAGTGCCGGTAATAATGGCCCACCAGGGTGTTGTGGCAGGTATGAGCATGGCGAACAAAAGACCGATCAGGGCGGCATTTCCGTCCCCAATAGTTTTAGGGTGTCGTCTCAAAAGATTAATCGCAAGTTCCCATAGCATGGCCGTCGCCATGGAAAGTGACACAACACCGACCGCCGGCATGCCGTATTGAGAAAAACCGAACAGAACCGCCGGCAAGGCTGCAAGGATGGTATGATAGCTACGATCGGATATCTTGCTCCCGTTATGGATGAAAGGAGCATGTGAAACCATGAATTTAGTTGGGTTAAGCATTATTGGCCTCCGCTGTTCTTAACCGGACAAGTTCGGTTTTGGCCAACCTTATATATTGGAAGATCGGCATTCTTGATACGCAGACAAAGCTGCAAAGGCCGCATTCGATGCAGGCAAACAGATCATACTGGTCAGCAGCCTCCTCGAATTCACCGGCTTCCAGAAACCGGACAAGCATGTTCACCGGAATTTTTACAGGGCAGATCCTTACACATTCGCCGCAGTTAATGCAGGGATAATCCGAAACCAGGGATAGGTCCTCGCGGTCCTGAACAATAATAGCATCCGTATCCGGTTGTACCGGATGGTCTTCTGAATAAACAGCGGATCCTGTCATAAGACCGCCAATAATGATGCGGTCTTCATCTCTTAACGTTACATTACACGCCTTAAAGATTTCCCGTAGCGGCGTTCCAATCCGGGCTGATACCATTGACCGGCTTCCGTCTTTTTTAATTAGGGTCAGCATCTTTTTGACCGGTATCTGACCCTCCTCAAATGCACTGGCGATGGATGCAACCGCCTCGGCATTTAAAAAGCATACCCCCATATCTTCACAGCTTTTTTCCGCAGGCACAACCTGACCCAGGATATCCTTCATTATCATCGGGGGAAGTGACGCCGGATATACAGTATCCACCGCCTTTACTTCCGCACCGATAGGGCTGAATCCCTGCAGGCCTTCTTGGGGCACAGCCAAAATAATTCGTTCCACCCCGGTTATCTTTTTTAGAATCTGGATTCCGTTTTTGATAATATCAATTTTGGATTTTACAAAGTGCTGGTTCGTGGTGACCAAGAGATCGCTGTCAACCCCGCATATCACAATGGTGTCTATCGATTTTTCAGGATCAGAAAAAACGTTCAAGGGCGGTTTTCCCGGCACAAGCGCAAGAAAATCCATGGCAGTTTCGAGAGAAGGTTCGGGCCCGCATTCGGCAAACTGTCCATCGATTTCTTCCGTTTCAGCGCCATCTATCGAAATCGCCGTATAAGCATGCCCAAAATCATCTTTATAAGAAGATATGGAAGATACGGTTCCAGTGACCGTCGAAATGACATACGCGTCACGATTCTTATAAATTGGCAGTTTTTGGCCGGTCTTAACCCTTTCTCCGGTTTTTAATAAAATTGGATCTTGTTGATCATGGGGATCGAAGGCCTTTGGGCAGTAAAGCGTAATCGTTGAAGGAAGCGGAGTTGTTTCCGGTTCCGGGGTGATGGCCGTAAGGGATTGATCCTCCAAACAGGGCTTTTTACAAACAAAAAATGGTCTTTTAAACATCGGTCAACCTTTTTTGATCTACCACAGTTGTGGTAAAAAACGTTTAGCTTACATGACGTGGCATGATGCGCATTCTTCCGGACCAGCTTCATTGGCTTTATGGCAGTCAATACATTGGGAATGAAACGCATCCCCCTTTTTTATCATTTCCGTACCTTCGATTTCGTCGGGTTCATGGCAGTCTGCGCAAGACATGGAGAGTGTTTCCCCTTCCGGCGGCAGACTGTGGCATTCACCACAGGCCCTGAAATCCGTTTCATCTTCCTCAGGATGATGATGGCAGTCTTGGCAGGAAATACCATAGCCTGAATCATCCGTATGGGTCTTGTGGTCAAATAAGACTTTTCCCGCCACACTTTTAAACATCAATCTTACCGGTTGGTCCGGAGTCTTTGCAGAAAAGGCCGCATAACTTAA
The DNA here is from genome assembly GCA_019309945.1 of Deltaproteobacteria bacterium. Lineage (GTDB taxonomy): Bacteria > Desulfobacterota > Desulfobacteria > Desulfobacterales > JAFDFH01 > JAFDFH01. The sequence goes on along the minus strand of JAFDFH010000022.1, from coordinate 9,581 downwards.
AACACCCACAACGAATAGTACGATAACCAGGCCGTATGCCAGCTGCAGTTCTTTTTTGGATGTCATTTTATACATAATCCTTTAAAAATTCTAGTGTTAAAAGGAGGCCAAAATAAAATTTTAGGGCAGCCCTATCACAATGAAATAAAGCTTTCAAGTCCTTTTTCTTTTTTCAAAAAGAAAGCCATCAAAACTAATAATTATTATTTAATCAGATAGTTATATGCCAAATAGAATGCCTATATCGTACCGTGTGACTCTGTGATTATTTTTTTACCCTTCATCACAAGATGCGGATGAGTAGGGCAAGATATGGCGGCAGGATTTCATCGACGCGTTCGATTTCTTGAAAAAAGGCGGGATTTGCGATGCGTCTGGTTCGGTGACCGGGGATTTACCGGTCTCAATCGGATGAACGGATTTTAGGCAGGGGTGAATTTGAAGAGCAGCTTGGCCAACAATCAGATCGAACACGAAAAGACCGGTTTACCGCCCATGAGTGTTTACAACTTAGCGTTTCATATGTTAAAAAAATCTACAACTTGCTTTGCTCAAATTTTGATAGGAGGGATGGCATGGATTACGAAGTTAAAAAGGTTAAGATGGAAGACGAGTTTAAGGTCTGTCCGTCGTGTGGATACAAAGATGGTTTTCACTCTATGTTCAAGAAAGAGGCTAATGTCACCAAATGGCTTTTTATATGTCCAGCCTGTCACGACGTTTTTGATATAAATTTAACCATTTAATCCAACTTTCTGCCTAATGGAGGCGGCGAGCTTGTTGTCAGTGTTACTATTGGGTATTATGTTTAGCCTATCGGCTAGTGATGCGCACTCCGGGACTGCTTTTGGGCCCATCTTCATGACAGTCCTATTCTGAATAGATCATGGATATGTTTATCGAAACAGGTATAAAGAAACTCCAGCGCCTTCCTTCCAATAGTCCCACAGATTCAGTAATCATCGCAGAGGTCACCTGAATACTTGATGTTGGCTATCTGTTATATCTGAAGAAACTGTTTGCAGCCTGGAAACTTATCTTGACACATCCGCAAAAGTGTTCCAATATTCAATCACCTTGTACCGTAATCCATCCTAAAATTATAGAAGATGTGATATGGAGAGGTCATATCAATTAATCAGTGCCCATCTAGAAACGGTCTTTTTGCCCGGTCTCTGCGTTATGCTCAAAATTTTATCCTCGGAATATCAACTATATGCCAGCACTAAAATTTTTCGCAGGTCTTGATCTCGAGCAAAAATCCTCGTTTCTGGATGGGCACTAATCAGAATCAATCTCGGACAAAGAGAGAATCAATAGAAGCTTAAACATGTCCGCCAGCACCAAAACCCTTTAAAAGAAGTGTAGTCTGAAAACTTTATATCACCTGAGTTTATCTGAAGTTAAATCCTCAAAACTTTCTTTCGTATCCCCGGTCCTTCCAAAACAGGGCCGGGGAATTTAAACCGAACCTTTTCCGAAGAATTATAATCAATATGAGACCTTTGAAAACTGCTCATTTTTGTTCAAGTTCAAGGAATGCGATCCCGCCATGGCGGGATTAACCACCGGAATACATTTAGTATTTTGAGGATTAAAATTTGAACCTGACATAGAAATTGGGCAAAAAGGGGCGTTTTGCATAGGTCTCAACATATAAAATGGAGCAAGGTTTATGCCAGCTAACGTCGACGAGCTTGTCGTAAGAGTCGCTGATATCTGCACCTATAAATGGGACATGATCCGTCACCGACCGATGTCCTATCTCATTTCCGGATTCGCCGGAGGAGCCATGGTCGTCTTCGGGGCAACCCTTGCTCTGGCTGTAAGCGCCGGCGTGCCGGAAAAGCTTGCACCGGGGCTGGCCAACCTGCTCATGGGCCTTGTGTTCATGTTCTCTCTGGTGATCATCATGGTTAGCGGCATGTCCCTTGTTACGGCCGACATATATATTGGAATAATCGGTATTTTCCACCGCCGCATTAATTGGGGGTGGTTCGTCTGGGGTGTCACGCTGGGGTACGTGGGTAACTTTTTGGGTAGCATGTTTTTCATGTGGCTGATCAGCAAATCCGGCAGCTTTGCTTACATGCCCTGGCTTCTGAGGGCACATGCTATCGGTGTATCAAAGTTGGGTCAGACCGCAACCCAGATTTTTGTTATGGGCATTGTCTGTACCTGGATGCTTCAGACCGCTGCCATCCTCTATGTCAAAGCCGATGGCGACATTGCCAAGATAGCCATGGCGGCTTACGGACCTCTTGCATTCGTGGCCGGGATGACTGAGCACTGTATTGCCAACATCGGATTTTTAGCCCTGCCTCTGTTCCAGCAAGGCTTTTATCTGGAGGCTGTGGCGAACATGGCCGACATAACCCCGATCTTTCTCCACTGGGGATTCGGCAAGTACGGTTGGGGCCACAACCAGTTATACACGGTTTTAGGGAACATTGTCGGAGGCATCCTATTCGTTGGGATCGTATTTCAGCTCGTGTCCCATCCAAAGAGGGTAGCGGAACTGTATAAGAACAAAACAAACCACATGCTCAAGCTTTAAGGGGGCTATCTTTATGGATTACTCACCATTCAACCACGTCGTTTGGATGATTTTTGCCGGATTCGTCGCGCTCACTTACCTGGCGGTCAAGGCATTCCACGGCAAGTATCCCAATTATCCTCATGAGGAAAGGGAAGAGGAAAAATAAGTACCTGAGTGCGGCCGGGTGTCAATTGGCGAGGTCCCGGAGCGTCGGGTTGAAAACAGGGGAAAGGAGGCAAAAGACATGAAGAAGTCAGAATGGATTCCAACAGTGTGCTATCAGTGCAAGGCTGAGTGTTCCATTATAGCACGTGTTGAGGATGGGAAGTTAAAGGAAATCAGGGGAAACCCAAAAGCTCGCGGCAAGGCATGCGTCAAAGGGATGGCAGGCGTATCTTCGGAATATTCTTCGGACCGCCTCACCTATCCGATGAAACGGTTGGGCGAACGCGGTGAAGGGAAGTTCGAACGAATATCGTGGGATGAGGCGATAGACATTATTTTCCAAAAACTTAAAGATCTGAAGGATCGCGGAGATGCCCACAAGCTCACCGCAAATTTTTTTCCTCACAGTATAACAGATCTGAAATGGCGTTTTTTAAATGCTTACGGGGGATTTATAAATACAGCCCTTCCTCACTGTGATTCCGCCAAAATTTTGGCGTTTATCAAAACAATGGGAGGTGTTCCATGCCATCATATCCCCCCCGCGTGGTTCACGGTACCAAAAGGAGGGATCATGATATTGGCCGGTCGCCATGCCTTTGGTGGACTGGAGGATGCCGCGGTTCCGAAGGATATCCTCGACGCAAAAGCCCGCGGTGCCAAACTTGTTGTCATTGACCCGATTTTTACACCGGAGGCCGCCAAAGCAGATCAATGGATACCGATTAAACCAAGCGGTGACACGGCTTTTTTTGTGGGTATGATACAACACATTATCGCCAAGGACCTTTATGACAAAGATTTTGCGGAAAATTGGATCCGTGAGGGAGACTTTGAAAAATTGAGAGAATATGTTGCAGACAAGACGCCTGAAAAAATGAGCGCGATCTGTGATGTCCCTGTTGAAACAATTAAGCAATTTGCTGAGGAATGCGCCAAGGCCCCTTCCGCAGGTGTCGACAGCTTTAAAGGCGTGATGCTCGGCAATGCCTTGGATTTCTCCCATGCGTGGTGCCTTTTTTTAGCGATTACCGGAAATATAGATAACCCGGGCGGCCAACCCCTTCCGGATCTGGTTTCCCTATCACCGGTGGAACCTGAGCCGGCCGGACCTGATTTGCATGAACTGGGATGGCATCGCACCGGTCCGGACAAAGACAAATTTGAAAAGTATTCTTTTATTATGGAGCCGACATGGTACGAAGCCCAAGCGATTAAGAACGGCGGTCTGAAAGTTCTCATTACCGCAGAATCAAATCCCGCCTTGACGGAAATGGGGCAAGTATCCTGGCAGGAAGCGGTCTGCGAAAAAGATGAAAGCGGTGAATACAACCTTGAACTGCTTGTCAGCTTCGAAATTATGATGTCCGAAACTGCTAAATTTGCAGATTTGGTATTGCCGGACAAGTCCTATTTTGAACGGTGGGAGCTTCTCTACATGCCCTGGTGGTATAACTTCGGCCATGGTGTGGTGTTGCGCCAGCCGGTCGTTGAGCCTCCGGGAGAATGCCGACATTCCAATGAGATTTTTATCGAACTTGGCAAGCGTCTGGTACCAGAGTACTTTCAATTCGAAGACGATCTGGCATACTATGACATACAACTTGCAGGATTGGGGCTGTCAGTAAAAAAACTACAAGAAATTGGGGGGTTATGGTCACCTGGTACGATGGGCTTTCGAAAATACGAAAAAGCCGGCGGCTTCGGAACACCCAGCCAAAAAGTCCATCTCTACTGGGAAGACCTCGAAGAATCCCCATGGAACCAAGCATTTCCCAGGGTGGAACTTGCCCCTGAATATCGGGTGAATGTTGATCAATATCCATTTATTCTTATTTCCTATCGAACAATTTATCACTCGGGATCCGGCCAATGGACCCATAACAACCCCCAACTTCGAGACAAAGTGTCGGGGTTTTATGAAAATCCACTTATGGTGAATCCTGCGACGGCCACCGATTTAGGCATATCTCAAGGAGACACTGTGACGGTAGAATCCCCTTGTGGAAGTGTTCAGGTTATGGTCACTCTTTCCGAAGGGATTCGACCCGACTGTGTGGGATTGGGACATGGCTTTGGATCCACGGTCGGCAGGGTTGCGACAACAGGGCAGGGCGTGAGTAACAATTATTTAATTCCCGACGCAGGTTCCACGTTGGATTGGCAGGATCTCATCGGGGGTGAATCACATGTTTCCACACGCGTTCGCATTATGAAATAAAGGAGGAAATCATGAAACAATTAAGTTTGATGATAGATTTAAGCCTGTGCATCGGATGCCGCACCTGCATTGTTGCATGCCGAAACTATCATGAGATCGTTGATCATGCCACGGCAATGCCGAATGAAATACCGTATTACCTGAGAGTGGAAAGCTGTAGCCAGGGAACGTATCCGAATCTGGCTTTCGACACATGGGTTGTTCCATGTCAACATTGCGAAGAACCGAATTGTGCAGACGCATGTCCGGAGGGGGCGATCAGCAAAGATCCGGAAACAGGGATTGTTCATATAGATAGAGAAACCTGCAATGGCTGCAACGCGTTCGAAGGTGCCTTGACCGTTGATAAACAGTTAACGTCTCCCTGCAAAGAAGCTTGCCCGGCCCATATGAATGTTCAGGGATATGTGGGTCTGGTTGCCAAAGGGAAATTTCAGGAAGCGCTGAAGGTGATGAAAGAGGATAATCCCCTGCCCGCAATTTGCGGCAGAGTCTGCGATCATCCCTGCGAAGCAAAGTGCAATCGGGGGGAAATTGATGAACCGGTTGCCATTAATGCGATCAAGCGATTTGTGGCGGATTTGGATTTAAATGACGATACACGCTATGTGCCGGAAATTAAGGATAAGAAAAACGATAAAGTTGCAGTCATCGGCTCGGGTCCGGCCGGTTTGAGCTGTGCGTATTTTCTTGCCAGAGAAGGTTACACCGTGACCATTATTGAAAAAGCACCTGTGTCAGGGGGAATGCTTACCAACGGTATACCCTCTTACCGGCTACCCCAGAACCTCATTGAAGCGGAAATTCAGGTAATTCGCGATATGGGGGTTACCATAAAAACAGGTACGGAACTCGGTAAAGATATAACCGTGGAACAACTGAGGCAGGAAGGTTTTAAAGCCTTTTTCATTGGAATCGGTGCCCAGGAATGCAAAAGTCTGGGTATTGAAGGTGAGGATTTGGAAGGCGTATATTCCGGAATTGATTTCCTTGACAAAATCAATCTTGGCGAGTCGGTTGAATTGGGAAAACGTGTGGCTGTGATCGGTGGTGGTAATGCGGCTTTGGACGCGGCCCGGTCGGCACGTCGGCTGGGGGGTGAAGATGCTTGTGTTATATATCGACGCAGCACGGATGAAATGCCGGCAAATGCGGATGAAATTCAAGAATGTCAAGATGAAGGCATCCCCATCCACACCCTGACCCAGCCGGTCCGATTCATTGGGGAAAATGGGCGGGTGAACCGAATCGAATGTGTCAAGATGCAATTGGGTGAGCCGGATGAAAGTGGGCGAAAAGCCCCCGAACCTGTTCCCGGCTCAGAGTTCATTATTGATGTGGATACGGTCATCACCGCACTAGGTCAGGAAACGGACTGGGCTTGCCTGACAGAGGAATGTGCCTGCCAGTTGACGGATTGGGGAACTATGACCGTCGATCCACTGACCCTTCAAAGCGATGATCCGGATATTTTTGCCGGTGGGGATGCAGTAACCGGCCCCCGAACGGTCATTGAAGCGATCGCAGGCGGAAAAGAAGCTGCCATATCTATCGACCGATTTATCAGAGGAGTGGATCTTAAGGAAGGCCGTTACAAAGAGTGGGCGGTTGCGGCTGAGGTTCAAAAGGAGAAATACCATCCGGCCAAACGAGCGCACATGCCGGTCCTGAAACCCGAAGACCGGGTGAGATCCTTTGATGAAGTGCAACTGGGGTTGAGCGAGGAAATGGCAGTTGAGGAAGCCAAGCGATGTCTTGGTTGCGGTTGTGCATGTGTCCAGGCCTGCCCTTACGAGGTCATTCAATTCGACCTAAAAGCAGGAATATCCCACAAGTGCAACCTGTGTTACGACAAGACCCTTGTGGGAGAATTGCCGGTCTGTGCAGAGGTATGTATGACAGACGCCATTACATTTGGCGAATATGACCTGGTCAAGCAGTGGGCCGTCTGTGACGGCCGGACGATCGTTACGGATCTGAGTAAGGAATCGCTTCTTTACATCAAGTAGGTTGTGCCGTATCACATTTGGAACCCTTGGCGATTACTGGAAAGATTTTACGGGATGTTGGCGTGTTGAAGAAACGGGGTTATACAAAAAGCATTACTCCGTTACTTCTTCACTCCGATATTCCAGTGAACTAGCAATCATTGCCGAAGGGAAAATTACCGCCGACATGATCGCCCTGATCGATATAGAATGGGGCGCCGACAAAAGAAGGCGAAAATTTTAACCACAGGAATACATTGAGTATTTTGAGGATTAAAATTTGAGCCTGACACCGAAATTGGGCCAAAAGGGGCGTTTTGCAAAGGTCTCATGGAGAAGAGGGATGGGAGCCAAGATCCTTGTTATTGACGATGAAGAGATCCTCCGCCTTACCATGAAGGGATTCTTATCCAAAGAAGGCCATGAAGTCCTGACGGTAAAAGACTACACCTCTGCACTGGAGGTTATTTCAAAGGGAGACCTTGATTTAATATTCGCTGACATCGTTCTTGGAGACCATACGGGAATCGATATTCTCAGGGCTGCCAAAAACAGGGGGCTGACGTGTCCCATCGTAATGATTACCGGCTATCCAAATATAGAGACGGCATCAGAAGCGCTCCGGCTGGGCGCCTTTGATTATTTGGCTAAACCGATCAGAAGAGATACGCTTCTACGCACGGCTGCACTGGCGCTTAATCACAAGAGCGCTTTAGATCAGAAGGCTCTTGCGGAAACTAAACAGGAAAGTTACCGTCGTCATCTGGAAGCCATATTCAGAAGCGTAACGGATGCCATTGTTACGGTCGACCGGGACATGCGTGTAACCGAAGCGAATGAGGCGACGAGGAGTGTCTGTGGGGCGAACCCCGCAGAAATCGTTGGCAAGCTATTCAAGGATGCTTTCCATCTGTGCAACAAATCCTGTCAAAAAGCTTTAAAACAAATCCTGGAAACGGACGAAGTGATCGGATATCATCACATTGAATGCGGGCATAAACATCGGCCCGGGCAAGTTGTGGTACTAACCGGTACAAAACTTCAAGACCAGGACGACAGGTTCTTAGGAGCTGTTCTGGTACTCAAGGATACGACAAGATTGGCCGAGTTGGAGCGAGAACTAAAAGAGCGAAGGCAGTTTTACAAGCTTGTCGGCAAGAGCAAGAAGATGCAGGATATCTACAGACTCCTGGAAGATCTGGCGGACGTTGAAACAACCGTGTTGATCACTGGTGAAAGCGGCACCGGAAAAGAACTTGTCGCTGAGGCCCTTCATTACAGCGGTTGCCGTTCGTCTAAGCCCCTGGTTAAAGTGAACTGTGCGGCCCTAACCGAAAATCTACTGGAAAGCGAGCTTTTCGGACATGTACGCGGCGCCTTTACCGGTGCTGTAAAAAACCGAACAGGCCGGTTTCAACTGGCAGGCAGCGGCACTATATTTTTAGATGAAATCGGTGACGTGTCCCTGAACACCCAGGCAAAGCTTCTGAGAGTATTAGAGGAAAAGATATTTGAACGGGTCGGAGATTCTTCTCCAATTAAGGTAGATATTCGAGTTCTGGCCTCGACGAATGTAGATCTTGTAGAAAATTTCAAGAAGGGTGAATTCCGGGAAGACCTCTATTACCGATTAAAAGTTCTGGAAATTGCCCTGCCACCCCTTCGGGAAAGGCGCGATGACATCCCGTTACTTATTGATCACTTTTGCCAATCTTTCAGTAGACATTTTGGGAAGCCGATTGATGGAGTCTCTGATGAGGCCGTGGAGCTGTTTATGCAATATCCCTGGCCGGGCAATGTGAGGGAGCTAAAACACGCAATTGAACATGCATTTATTCTCTGTCGCGGCCGACTCATCACCGTCGATCATCTGCCGTCGGAAATCATAAGTGCGCTCAACCTAAACAAACCTGCGCGCGCAGGAAGTTTGGTCTCCAACCATCAGGATATTCTTAAGACTTTGAAAGAAACCGGCTGGAATAAGTCCGAAGCTGCCCGCCGGTTGGGCATAAGTCGCCAGACGATCTACCGAAAAATCAAGCAAAAGCGAAATAATGAGCCCTAAAAATGGTTTGCCTTCCTCTTTTGAACTGTAACTGTTACACAACATGTAACAGTGATTCTTGTAACATGTTACACTTTTTGCACCCTTTTAAAAGATCTTTTCGCGCACCTAACTGCCGTATCTATTTGAAATAAATAGCAAATTTACTTCAATATCTTTTTGGCACGATTCTTTCTATATATAAAGGAATCAAGTTTCGCACCTGAAATTACCCTAACCTAAGCCCCATAGCGCTCTATAGCGCTTTTGGGTATGGAAACGCGAGCTTAGAGAAGTCTGAAGTCTGAATATATTACGAAATCATCAATTTATTCGGACTCCCGACGACCGCATGCTATTTTCTTTTAACCAATTTACTTTTCTGTCAACACTAACATAATTTAAACCCTTGACTAAAGAGTGGGTGCGAAACTTGATTTAAACATTTTGGGCTTTCCTGACCGTCCCTTGATCTAATTTACCCTCTCAGCAATACGGTATGTGCTCGCTGGATAGTTTCAAAGTATTTTTGGAAATTGGAACAAACCCTCTCAAATAAAATTGTAGTTTTTGCAAGAAAAGGACAAGGGGGAAAAATGATAGGTTATTCCGAAAAAAGATCTT
>JAFDFH010000203.1 GCA_019309945.1 Deltaproteobacteria bacterium | reverse complement strand
AAGTGACCAGTTTCTACGGTTTGAATTTGGATGTATAATCGGATTTGCCTTCGTTGTGAGCGGAAAGTCGTTTTCTGAGGTCGGATGTTAGGCCGATATATTTTTGTTTTGGGAAAGGGATACTTTATAGAAGGTAAACATATTTCATTGAAATGACAAGTGAATTTAAGAAGCCCGCCTTTGTTGAAACTTCGGCGCGCAACCTTCGCCATCTTTCATGCTTACTTTAACATTTTATTAGGTGTCAGTTCGCCAACCGAAGCGGAAAGCGAAGGTTGGTGGAGGCGGCGGGAGTCGAACCCGCGTCCGAAAACATTCCACATAGGCATCTACATACATATCCTGGACTTTAGGAATCGTCTGTTCAAGTCTCCTCCAGGCTGGATACTTGTAAGACTAACCTGTAATATTTCACCGATCAAGAAACAGGTATTCAGAATCGGCTATCCTGCGAATCGACGCCCTTGCCGGATTTGCAGGCTAATTCCGGCAGGACGTTAGCCTCTAAGCGGCTAAAGCGTATTTATAATCATCTGCGATTATGTTTAGATCCCGCCATTTTTACGAGCCGGCAGGCGCTCGGTATGCCACCCACGCTTCTTTATCCCCGTCGAAGCCGTTTCGCCCCCATTGGTTTACGATCAATTGGGTCTATAAACAAATTTAAACCATTGCAGGCTGTTTGTCAAGTATGAACGTATCAATACACAGGACCAGGTATTTCAAATAGCAGCTATTGGAACGAGCATCGTATTCGAATTTAATCCTCTCCTTTTTTTATCCGATCCAGCTCTCTTTTTTCATCCCGTTTTTTTATGGTTTCCCGTTTATCATATTTGCGCTTACCCCGGGCAAGGGCCAGGGTCATCTTGATCTTGCCGTTTTTAAAATAGACCTTTGTCGGAATAAGGGCATATCCTTTTTCATTAACCTTGCCATACAGTTTCTTGATTTCCTGTTTGTGCAAAAGCAGCTTTCTGGGCCTCAAAGGATCATGATTGCCATAAAAAGCAAAAGGATAAGCCCCGATATGCATCTGGTAAACAAAAACCTCTCCCTTTTTTATACGGGCATAGGAATCCTTCAGATGGCCCCGGCCAAGCCTTAAGGATTTGACTTCGGTCCCTAATAGAACCATCCCCGCTTCGTATTCATCTTCAATAAAATAATCATGCCGGGCCTTGCGATTTTCTGTTACCGTTTGAAAAAGTTTAAATTCAAGGCGTGTAAATTTTGTAATCATGAGGCGTACTTATCGTACGTTGAATGATTACAAAATGCAGCACAACGCAGAAGTTGGACTTTTTACGAGACCGTCAGGTTTGATCCTTTTGGTATTCGGAAGGTGTTTCATTCGACAGCATTGCACCATAAGTGTCTTGCACTAAATTAATGATATCCCGTGAGGTGGTTTTTTTGAGGACTTCTTTCATGAATTCCCGGGCATCACCGACATTTAAAGTTCGTATCATCCGTTTTACAGCGGGTATCGATTGGGGATTCATGCTCAATTCATCCATTCCCAGGCCCAGAAGAATCGGAATATTAATCGGATCACCCGCCATTTCACCGCACATAAAAACACCGATGTTTTTTTCTTTGGCGACATCGGAAACATGCTTAATCATGTGTATGATTGCAGGATGAAGCGGCTCATAGAGATAGGAAACCTCTTCATTGCCTCTGTCGATTGCCAGCGCATATTGAATCAGGTCGTTGGTTCCGATACTGAAAAAGTCAACTTCAGGGGCCATTGAGGCTGCCATGACCACTGCGGAAGGAACCTCTACCATGATTCCGATCTCGATATCCCGGTTGAAATCCACGCCTTCTTTTTCCAGGGAGTTGGAAACTTCCGCCAGGATCTGTTTGGTCTCGCGAATTTCATCACAGCTTGAGATCATCGGAATGAGTATTCTCACATTACCAAAGTGCGCGGCCCTCAGTATCGCCCGTAATTGGGTTTTGAAAACATCGCGTTTTTTCAAACAGTATCTTATCGCACGCAACCCCAAGGCAGGATTTTTCTCTTCATAACCGGAGGGTATCGCCGCGATGGCTTTATCACCGTTGATATCGAGGGTGCGAATCGTTACCGTTTTTGATCCCATGACCTCCACAACATCTTTATATTTATCAAAAAGTTCGTCTTCATTCGGAAAAACCGCGCGGCTTAAATATTGAAATTCGGTTCGGTATAGACCGATACCTTCTCCGCCGTTATCAATCACGGAAACGACTTCCTCGGGAAGCTCGATGTTTCCCATGACCTGCAGGCGGAATCCATCGGTTGTTACCGCCGGAAAGTGACTGGCCCGGGTAATGACGGCCCTATAGCCTTCATATCTGACTTGTCGCTCCGAGTACTCGATGATTGTCTGCTCGGTGGGGTGAACAATGACGATGCCGGTTGTACCGTCAACGATAATAATATCATCATTTTTAATAATGCGGGTTGCATCATCAAGTCCCGGAACCGCAGGAATCCCAAGGGTTCGCGCAATGATACTGGTATGGGAAGATCTACCGCCACGATTCGTTATGAACCCCTTAATCCGTTCTAATTGTATCTGGCTGGTTTCCGCAGGCGAAAGATCATGAGCGACAAGTATGACCCGTTTGTCAATGTTTCCGAGGTCTAACGGTTTTGCTCCGACCAGGTTCCGCAAGACACGGTCAGATACATGGACGATATCATTCGCCCGTTCCCTTAAATAGGAATCTGACATATTCTGAAACATTGGTTTGACAATCGAAACGACCTTCTTGAGGGCCCACTCTGCATTTACCCGTTCCTTTTCAATGGTTTCAATGGTTCGGCCATACAACATCTTGTCCCGGAGCAACAATATGTGGGTTTCAAGTATTCTGGCATGCTGGCGCAAATCTTCCGGGCTATCCTCGATGATGGTGTGCAGTTCATTCTTGGCCTTTTTTACCGCTGTTTTGAAACGATTTTTCTCCTTTTGCAATTGCGCATCACCGATATAGTACTTCTCAACAACATCGACCCCTTCTTTATCGACGAGGTAAGCCTTCCCAATACATATGCCGGGAGAAGCGCTGATTCCCTTCAGTACGATCTCCCGTGAATCTGAATCTGTCATTTCCGCTTATTCCTCAAATCTTTTTTCAACCAGTTCCGCAATTGCATTTAATATATCAAGATCCAATGGATCTGCAATTTCCACGATGATCTTTGAACCTTGTGTACATTCGAGTGTCAGGATGTCAAGGATACTGGATGCATCGGCCTTTTCACCATCTTTTATAATCCATACGAGTGATTTTGCATCTTTCGCAAGTGCAACGATTTTAGCGGCAGACCTGGCATGAATGCCTAGTTCGTTGGTGATGATAACTTCCCTTGAAAATTTTTCCAGCGCGTTAACCATGGATTAACATTTCATCAATCCAACAACCAATTTCGATCATGGGTTTTCATAATAACCGGTTTGTGACGTTTATCGGGGATCGGGCGCAAGTGGAAAAAACGTAGATTTCAAACATCGACAACAAATTGTCGCTATCGCCCCGCCAAGCACCTAATATTTTAACAAGGCCCGCCTGATATGTCAATCTGAAATTATTGACAATGTTAAAGATAGCTGATAATAATTAAATTTTTTAGACCATAATCCGCTGAAATTGTGATATATTTTTTGATGAGTTGTTAACCCGTGCAAACCCGACCCAAAAAGGTTTTGAAAAAATGGAAAAACAGTTTCTCATTGACGATTTCAAAATCGGTGAATCCTGGCGCCTTTTTAAAATTATGGGGGAGTTTGTTGAGGGGGTCGAAGCACTCCATCATATCGGGCCTGCGGTGAGCATTTTCGGATCAGCCAGGGTCAAACCGGATGATCCCATTTATAAAAAAACCGAGACAATTGCCGCGCTTTTTGCAAAAAACAATTTTGCCGTTATTACCGGTGGCGGCGGTGGCGTTATGGAAGCGGCCAACAAGGGGGCTGCCGAGGCGGGAGGCGTATCCATCGGAATGAATATTGTCCTCCCTTTTGAGCAGAAACCGAATCGATTCTCCAATGTCAAATTGGAATTTAAGTACTTTTTTATTCGAAAGGTGATGTTTATCAAATATGCCAGCGCTTATATTATTTTGCCTGGCGGGTTCGGCACAATGGATGAGCTTTTTGAGGCTGTTACGCTGATTCAAACCCACCGTATCAAACCCCTTCCGGTTGTCATGGTCGGTTCCGATTTTTGGTCTGGACTTCTGGAATGGATAAAATCCCGCCTGCTTGCCGAAAAAAGAATTTCGCCTGAAGATATTTATATACTGCAAGTCATGGATGAACCTGAAGAAATTGTTGAGACTGTAAAAAAATTGCTGGTTATTTAAAAAAAAATTGCGGATTGGGCCGTTTGCCGTTATTTATAACGCAAAAATAGGGTGATGATAGCAAGTTGTGGTGTAAAAATGACGATTTATTCGTCGGTTCGAAATCGGTGCGGTGACTTTTTGAAGGGAGACCTGAATTTTGGTCGTAAATGATAAGCTCAAACACGGGGACGTCCTGCTGGAGCTTGAAGACATACATATGTATTTTGGCAAGGTCAATGCCCTGGAGGGAGTGAGCCTGAAAATTCAAAAAGGCGAGATCCATTCCGTTATTGGACCGAACGGGGCGGGGAAGACCGTCATGCTGAACTGTATCAACGGCCTTTACCATCCCAATAAGGGGAATATTTCTTTTAAAGGGAAAAATATCAAAAGGCTCAAACCTTACGAACGGGCCAAACTGGGCATGGCCCGAACATTTCAGAAGGTCGAGGTTTTTGGCGGCATGACGGTATTGGACAACATCCGACTCGGGCGACATACCTATTATAAATCGGGTATTTTAAGTGGCGCATTATATCTTGGCAAAACAGCCCGTGAGGAAATTGAACACCGAACCTTCATCGAAGAAGAGATTATCGATCTTTTAGAGATCGAGCATATTCGGCATAAACCGGTCGGCATGCTGCCTTACGGGCTCCAAAAACGGGTTGAACTGGGTCGGGCCCTGGCGCTGAACCCAGACCTTTTGATTCTTGACGAGCCCCTGGCGGGTCTGAATCTGGAAGAAGTCGAAGACATGGCCCGGTTTATACTGGACATCAATGAAGAAGAGCGCTGGAAGGTTACATGCCTGCTGGTCGAGCACGATATGGGTGTGGTCATGGATTTATCCGACCGGGTTTTCGTGCTTAATTTCGGCAATATGATCATTGACGGCACCCCGGAAGAAGTCCAGAATCATCCTGAAGTGATAAAGGCTTACCTGGGCGAAGAGGACTTATATGCAACAAGGAAGTAAAGCCGTCTCACAGGGCATCGAGATTACCAGAGAGCTGACGATTCCCAAACTGTTTTATGAGCAGGCCCAGAAGTACGGCCAAGATAAGGTGGCCATGCGGGAAAAGGAATTTGGGATTTGGCGCCCTATCACATGGCACAATTATCTGGAAAACGTCAAATACATTGCGTTGGGTCTTATCAGTTTAGGCCTTGAGGAAGGCGACAAGGTGTCCATGATCGGCGATAACCGCCCGGAGGGGTTGTGGGCCGAGATAGCGACCCTGTGCGCAAAGGGGGTGGGTGTCTGGCTGTTCCAGGACTGCCTTGTCGATGAAGTTCGATATATTATTGACCACTCAGACACCCGCTTCTTGTTTGGGGAAGGGCAGGAAGAGGTGGACAAGGCGATATCCATCTTTAATGAGTGCCCGAAGCTGGAGAAGGTGATATGGGATGACCCCAAAGGGATGCGCAATTACGATCAGGACTACCTGATAAGCTTAAAAGAGGTCCAGCGCTTAGGCAGGGATCTGGATCAAAAAAAGCCGGGTCTTTTCGAAGAGTTGATCAATAAAGGGCATGGGGATGAAGTGGCGCTCCTTTTTTATACTTCAGGCACCACGTCCTTACCGAAAGGGGCCCTGTTGTCCCACTATAACATGTTGACCATGGGCAGGAACCTGATGGCGTTTGATCCATGCCTGGATACGGATGATTATGTCTCTTACCTTCCCTTTGCCTGGATCGGCGAGCAGATGATGTCGATTTCCTGTGGGATACAGATGGGATATACCCTCAATTTCCCGGAAGATCCTGAAACGGCCCAGGAAAACATCCGGGAAATTGGTCCCCACGTCATGTTTGCCCCGCCGCGCATGTACGAGCAGATGACGCGTACGGTACAGGTCAAATACCTGGATGCTTCATGGCTTAAACGGAAATGCTTCGAACTTTCAAATAAGATCGGATATCATGTGGCCGACCTTAAATTTCAGAAAAGACCGGTGCCCTGGTATTGGAAGTTTCTGGAATGGCTGGCCTACCTGGGTGTTCAGAAAAAACTGAAAGATC